>JBCCVY010000045.1:0-14338 GCA_039194725.1 Pseudomonadota bacterium | reverse complement strand
TTGCCGTCCTGACTGCCGAAGCCGCTCACCCCGCCAGCCGGAACCGCCCCTCCGGAATGTCATATCGCGCCTCAACGGCCGCGGCCGCAATGACCGTAAGCAGGCAGTTCGCCTCGTCCGGCACGTTCAGAACGACCGTCACCGCGGTCACCGTCACCGTACCGTAGGGCAGTTGTTTGGCCACGGCATCCTTGTCCACCCGGTCCGGCTTCTGCACGCCGATGGTGACGTTGACCACCATCTTGGTCGGGTCCAGGTCGAGCGACTTGTACAGCGACAGCGACGAGTGGTGCAGGCAGTCCTGCACGGCGCGAATGGCGGCCTTGGTGTAGTCTTCGCCGTACAGGTCGTTGCCGGTGCCCATTTCCAGGATGAGACGTTTTTCAGTCATCTTTTACGCCCCCTCCGCGATGTCGAAATAGACGACCGCTGCCGCGTTGGCCATCACGGTGGTGTCGCCACCATCCTTTTCGATGTCGAGGCCGCCGTGTTCGACGATGACCGTTGCCGAGCCGTAGGGCAGCACGGCGGCAACTTGGGCCTTGTCCACCTTGTCCGGCTGCGCGACGCCGATCAGCACTTCCACCTGCATGGCATCGCGCGGAAAGCCGAAGGCGTCGGCCATACTGAGCGAATTGTGCCACAGCGCGTCCTTCAGGGCGCGCACCGCCGCCTTGGTATAGTCCATGCCGTGCAGGTCGGTGCCCATGCCGAATTCCATGGCAACGCGCTTTAAGGTCATTTGAGTACAGTCCTTTCGGATAAAACTGTCTAACTCCTGACTGCCAGCACACACTCGCGGATGATGCGACCGATCAGGTGGCAGTCGTCGAGCGAGAATGTCAGCGGCAGGCGCATGTCGATCAAGGTCGACAGCACTTCGTCCGTCTTCGGCAGCGACTGGTTGCCGGCGTAGGTCCAGCTGTCATGGCGCGAGGTGAAGGCCACCGGCTCGTCGGCGCCGAACCATTTCAGCTCGACCCCGCGCGCTGCCGTTGCCTTCAGCAGCTTGTCGATCTGCTCGACCGTGAAAGTCGGCACGTTGAACTGGAACGAACTGGCCACGAACTGTTCCTTGTCAGGCCGGTGCGGCAGCCGCACATAGGGCACATAGGACAGCTCGCTGGCCATGGCGTCATACTGTTCGTTCCAGCGCCGGCAGTTTTCGTCGAGCAGCTTCAGTTGCGGGCGCAGCAGGCTTGCGCGCAGATTGTCCAGCCGCCCAGAGCAGTTCGGCGTCTCCAGCCGGATTTTCCGAAACACCTCTTCCGGCGGCGAGGCCAGGTGGCGGCCATACAGCATGTAGGATCCCGACAGGATGGTGGCCCGCGCCATCAGTTCCGCGTCCTCGGACACCAGGAAGCCGCCTTCGCCGGAGTTCATGTGCTTGTAGGTCTGGGTGGAATAGCACGCGGCAATGCCGTGCAGACCGGATTTCACCCCGGCCCAGGACGCCCCCATGGTGTGGGCGCAGTCCTCGATCACTGCCACGTTGGCCTCGTTGCAGATCGCCATCAGCGCATCCATGTCAACGATATGGCCGCGCATGTGCGACAGCATCAGCACCCGCGCCTTGCTGGACTTTATCTTCTTGCGCAAGTCATCCAGGTTGATGACCAGGTCTTCGGTGACCTCGACCAGAACCGGGTGCCCGCCGGCACCGGCGATGGAGCCGGGCACCGGCGCCAGGGTGAAGCCGTTGGTCAGCACCGCCTCGCCGGGCTGCAGGCCGAAGGCCCTTAGTGCGGTGGTCAGGGCATAGCCGCCGGAAGTGACGGCCAGGCAGTAGTCGACGCCCATATAGGTGGCATATTCCTGTTCCAGCAGCGCCGTCTCAGAGGTTTCGCCGGGCCCGGTGTTGTAGCGGTGCAGGCGGCCGGAGCGCATGATCTCGACGGCGCGCTCGATGGCCGCCTCGGGGATCGGTTCCTGCTGGGTGAAACTGCCGGTGAACGTCTCAGTCATGATGTGAGCATAGTGCCGAAACGGCAGGTTGGCGCAAGCGCCAATCACAACATGATCTGGTGCCAATGATCATTGAAGAAAACCTCTCGCCTGAAGTCGACAAATCAAAAGCCTTGTCTTGCGCTTTTTCCCTGCCGTTCATCTCGCACTTTGTCATCCCCGGGCCTGTCCCGGGGATCCATAAAAGATCGCATTGGGTTGAAGCGAATGGATCCTCGGGACAGGCCCGAGGATGACAAGCCGGATTACTGCGGTTTACTCGCCATCGATGACAGCCTTGATCTCGTCTGCCGTGAACCCGGCCTCTGCCAGCACTTCCTCGGTGTGCTCGCCCAGCAGCGGGGCAGGGCGTTTCACGCCGGCGGGCGTGCCGTGGAATTTCACCGGCGCGCCGATGGTTTTCACCGTGCCGGCCACCGGGTGGTCCACCTCCGGCACCATGTCGCGGGCGATGGTCTGCGGATCTGCGTGCATGTCATCTATTGCCAATACCGGACCGGCGGGCACGCCTGCCGCCTCCAGCGCCTCGAGCCAGTGCTGCGTGGTCGCAGGCTTGAAATAGGGCGCCAGCGCTTCGGCCAACTCGGCGCGGTTCTCCATCCGGGTGCGGTTGCTGGCAAAGCTAGGGTTGTCCGCCAGGTGCTCGGCGTCGATGACCTTCAACATGCGCTCCCAGTTGGTCTGGTTGGCCGCGCCCAGGTTGAGCCAGCCGTCTGCCGTCCGGAACGCTTCATAGGGCGCATTCAGCGGATGTGCCGAGCCCATCGGGCCGGGCGCGGTGCCGGTGGCGAAGCAGATCGCCGACTGCCAGTAGGTGTGGGTGATGCCGGCTTCGAACAGCGATGTGTCGACCCTCTGACCTTCGCCGGTCTTCAGCTTGTGGGCGTAGGCGGCCGCACAACCCATGGCGCCCAGGATGCCGGCGGTGATGTCGGACACCGGCGCGCCGACCTTGACCGGCGGGCGGCCCGGGGCCTCGCCGGTGATCGACATCAGCCCCGACATGCCCTGCGCAATCAGGTCGAAGCCACCGCGCTCGCGGTACGGCCCGGTGCGGCCGAAGCCGGAGATCTCGCAATAGATCAGGCCCGGGTTGATCTTTTTCAGCTCGCCATAGCCGAGCCCGAGTTTTTCCATGGTGTCATGGCGGTAATTCTCGATCAGGCAGTCGGCCTGCTCGATGAGCCGGATCAGCGCCGCCTTGCCGGCTTTGGACTTGAGGTCCAGGCGGATGCCGCGCTTGTTGCGGTTCATCATCATGAAGGCGGCGGACTCGCCCTCGATGTCCGGCGGCAGGAAACGCCGCGTGTCATCGCCGTCGGGCCGTTCCACCTTGATCACGTCGGCACCCATGTCGGCCAGCATCAGGCCGGTCACGGGTCCAGCCATGATATGCGCCATCTCGATGACCTTCATGCCCTTCAAGGGCCCCGTGTTGGGAACCTCCGCCATGGCCTTCTACTTTCCCTTCCACTGCGGTTTGCGCTTGGCCAGGAAGGCTTCCATGCCTTCGCGGAAATCGTCGCTCATGTAGCATTGGACGATCAGGTCGTGGTCGTCGCCGTCATGGCCGACCCGCAGCCGGCGCAGAGCCTCCTTGGTGGCGCGCATGGTCAGCGGTGCGTGGCCCTTCAGCGTTTGCGCCAGTTCATGGGCGCGGGCCAGTACGGCAGCCTTGTCATCGTGCAATTCCGACACCAGCCCGAGCCCCAGCGCCTCTTCCGCCTCGATCAGCCGTGAGGTGAATATGATCTCCTTGACCCGGTGCGCGCCCAGCATCGACGACAGTCGCGCCAGGTTGTTGTTGCTGAGGCAGTTGCCGAGCGTGCGGGCAATGGGGAAGCCGAAGCGCATGTCGCGCGCGCCGAGGCGCAGGTCGCAGCACGCCGCAATGGCCGCGCCGCCGCCGGTGCACGCGCCCGAGATGGCGGCGATGGTCGGCACCGGCACCGCTTCGAGTGCCGCCAGCACCTTGTCGATACGCGCCTCATAGTCGAGCGCGTCCTGCGGCTTGGAAAAGTCGCGGAAGGAGGAGATGTCGGTGCCGGCTGCAAATGCCTTGTCGCCGGCCCCGGTCAGGATGACGGCGCGCAGGTCACTACTAACGGCGGCACGCTCGCAGATGTCGCGAATGGCCTCGTACATGGCGAAGGTCAGCGCGTTGCGCGCCTTCGGCCGGTTCAGCGTGATCACGCCGACGCCATCGTCTTCGCTCCACAGCAGGTCTTGCGGTTCAGTCATATCGCTCCAGTTCCTCAGGACCGGTAGAAGTATTCCACCAGGAACATGGGTATGGCCGGAATATAGGTGCACATCAACAGCACTGTCATCAGCACGGCGACAAACCAGATGTTGACCCGCGTCACATCCCAGATGTTGGCCCTGGCGATGGAACACGCGGTGATCAGCACCGAGGCCACCGGCGGGGTCTGCTGGCCGATGGCCAGGTTGAGCGTGACCACCAGGCCGAAGTGCACCGGATCGATGCCGGCCTGCACGATCAGCGGCACCACGATCGGCACCACCAGGATGATGGCGGCGGCCGAGTGCAGGAAGAAGCCGATGATCAGGAAGAAGATGTTGAGGATCAACAGGATAACGTACTGGTTGTCGGTGATCGACAAAAGCTGCGAGGCCAGTTCCTGCGGTACCTGGGCCCTTGTCAGGAAGCCGCCGACCAGCACCGAGGCCGCCACCAGCACCATGACCACGGCGGTCTGCATGCCGCCGTCCAGCATGGCATTGTACAGTTCCTTCAGGTTGGTTTCGCGGTACCACAGGCCGATGCCGATGGCCACCAGCACGGCCAGGCCGGCTGCTTCGGTGGCGGTGACGAAGCCGCCGAAAATGCCGCCCAGAATGATGATCGGCAGCAGGAAGGTCGGCAGCGCCTCGATGAAAGTCTCACGCAGCCGCTTCAGGTTGAAGGTTTCCTCAACCGGGAAGTTGTACTTGCGGGCAAACACGTAGGCCACCAGCATCAGCCCCAGGCCGCCGATGAAGCCGGGCACGAACCCGGCCACGAACAGCTGCTCCACGGACGTGTTGGCTGACGAGGCATACAGGATCATCGGGATCGACGGTGGGATGATGACCGCCAGCGAGGCCGACGACGAGGTGACTGCCGCCGCAAACGGCGCTGTATAGCCGCGCTTCTTCATTTCCGGGATCATGATCGAGCCCATGGCGGCCACGTCGGCCACGGCGGAGCCTGAGATTTCCGCGAAGAACAGCGACACGCCGATATTGACCATGGCCAGGCCGCCGCGCACGAAGCCGATCAGCGCGGTGATGAAATTGATCAGCCGGTAGGTGATGCCGGCAGCGTTCATGATGGCACCGGCCAGCACGAACATCGGAATGGCGATCAGCGAGAACTTCGTCGAGCCGTCATACATGTCCAGCGCCACAGTGACCAGCGAACTAGTGCCTTCGGTCAGCAGCAGCCCGACAACGCCGGCAACAGCCAACGCCACGGCGATGGGAACATTGATGAAGATGAGTGCGACCAGAACCAGGAAGATGATCAGCACGACCATGACCGATCTCCCTCTAATGTTCTGACGACTGGCCGGCAGCGATCTGCCTCCAGTAGTCCGGCAGGCTGAGCAGCTCGCACAGGATGAACAGCAGCGCGCCTATGGGGATCACCGACTGGGTCAGCTGCACCGGGACCCAGGTCAGGCTGTCGAGCGTCTCGCCCTGCAGCACGTCCAGCACCCTGAAGCCGGCCCACGCCATCAGGATGAAGAAGCCGATGACGATGACCTCGCCAAACGCCACCGCCCACATGCGCACCGGCATCGGGATTGCCAGCAGCACCGAGTCGAAACCGATGTGCTTGCGCCTCAACGCGGCCAGCGCGGCGCCGTAATAGGTGATCCAGGACAGGACGATGGAGGCCACTTCGTCATACCAGGACAGCGAGTTGCCGAGCTTGCGGTACACCACCGCGACGATGACCAGCGTGGTCAGGGTCACCATCAGGGTGATCAGTATCCATTCAAGTGTGCGGCCAAGCCCGCGGCCGAATACGCCGGTCATTCTGGTTGCCTCTAGCGCTTGTTCAAGGAACGTCTGACAATGAAGGCCGGTTGACTTGACCGGCCTTCATCAGGGAGGACGGGGACGGGTGATCCATCCCCGACATTTGACCTGCCTTAAGCGCCGGACGCTTCGGCCTGCACTTTCTCGATCAGCTCCTTGCCGCCATCGACAGAGTTTGAGAACTCGTCATAGATCGGCTTGGACGCCTCGATGAAGGCCGCCTTGTCGGCCGTGTTGACCGTGATGCCGCCTTTTTTCAGGTTTTCCAGCAGCTCGGTCTCCAGGTTGGCGGCGGTCTCATAGACGAAGCCCTGCGTGTCGGCGGCGACGTCCATCAGGGTCTTCTGCACATCTTCCGGCAGCTTGCCGAAATGCTCATCGGACACCAGCACATAGGCCGGCGTATACACGTGGCCGGTGATCGACAGATATTTCTGCACTTCCTGGAACTTGGCCGACCAGATCTGTGCGTACGGGTTTTCCTGGCCGTCGATCACGCCGGTCTTGAGCGCGGTGAACACATCGGAGAACGCCATCGGGGTCGGGTTCGCGCCGTACAGCTTGAACATCTTGACGCGCCATGAGCCCTTCGGCGTGCGCAGCTTGATGCCGGCCAGGTCCTCAGGCTTGTTGATCGGCTTGGTGTTGTTGGTGATGTGGCGGAAGCCGTTTTCGAAATAGGTCAGGATGCGGTAGCCTTTGGCATTGGCAGCGGCCTGGAAGGTGTCGCCCATGGATGCCTGCACCCGCTTCATGTGATCGCGGTCCTTGATGATGTAGGGCATCTCGAACACGCCGAACGTGTCCGACACAGACGACATCACCGATGACGGCAGCGAAAAGGTGATCTGGCCGAGCTTGAGCTTCTGCAGCAGTTCCTTGTCCTTGCCGAGCTGTGACGAGCCGAACACCTGGACTTCGGCCTTGTCGCCGAGCGCTGCATTGGCGCGCTTGGCAAACTCGTCAACCGAAGCCGCGAACAGTGAGCCAGGCTTGCCGACATGGCCGAATTTCAGGATCAGTTTTTCAGCATGCGCCGCCGACGCCATGGCGGCCAGCGCGGTGGAAAAGGCCAGAACCTTGATAATGCTTTTCATTTCAGTTTTCCTCCCAAAAGGACTTGCAGCGTTCAGTCGTTTATTCAGCCGCAACAGAGCTGCTTTCTTCTGTTGTGGCGGTCTTCAGAAATTCCATGGCGCGTTGTGCGCCGCCGGTCTGGTGCGGAACACCGGCCACGCCAAGGCCCATTTCGACGCCCGACAGGGTGCCCATCAGCATGAGATCGTTGAAGTCGCCGAGATGGCCGATGCGGAACACCTTGCCGGCCAGACGTGACAGGCCGTTGCCCAGCGACATGTTGAAGTGTTTCAGAGTGGTGGCGCGAAACTCGTCTGCATTGTGGCCGTCCGGCAACAGCACCGCAGTGAGCGCGTGTGAATAGTCTTTTGGCTCGTTGCACAGCACCTCGAGCCCCCAGGCCTGCACCGCGCGCCTTGTGGCCTCGGAATGGCGCTTGTGGCGGGCAAACACATTGTCGAGGCCTTCCTCGTGCAACATGTCAATCGCTTCGGCGAGCCCGTACAAAAGGTTGGTGGCCGGCGTATAGGGGAAATAGCCGGTCTGGTTGGGTCCGGTCATTTCATCCCAGGCCCAATAGGATTTCTGCAGTTTTGCGGTTTTCGATGCCTCCAACGCCTTGTCGCTGACGGCATTGAAACTCAGGCCTGGCGGCAGCATCAGGCCCTTCTGCGAGCCGGCCACGGTCACATCGACCCCCCATTCATCGTGGCGGAAGTCAATCGACGCCAGTGAGGAAATCGTATCGGCCATCAACAGGGCAGGGTGGCCGGCTGCATCCATTGCCGCGCGCACATCCGCCATGCGCGAGGTTGAGCCGGTCGAGGTTTCGTTGTGCACCACACACACCGCCTTGATGTCGTGCGCTGTGTCCTGGTCCAGCGCCTCGCCGATGGCTTCCGGCACCGCGCCCCGGCGCCAGTCGGTTTCGATCAGCACCGGCTCAAGGCCGAGGCGCCTGGCGAGCTTGCTCCATAGCGAGGCAAAATGCCCGGTTTCGCACATCAGCACCTTGTCGCCGGGCGACAGCGTGTTGACCAGGGCCGCTTCCCACGCGCCGGTGCCCGAGGCGGGATAGATGACCACTGTTCCTTTGGTCTTGAAGATCGACTTCATGCCGTCCAGGCATTTCAGGCCGACCTCGGCAAAGCCCGGGCCGCGATGGTCCATGGTCGGGTAGTCCATGGCGCGCAGCACCCGGTCGGGCACATTGGTCGGTCCGGGGATCTGCAGAAAATGGCGTCCTGGGGCATGCATGTCGATAAATCCTTTGACGTCTCAGGTGATGGTTTCTGCTGGCCCGGTTCGGACTTGCCACCATGATTGGAATGCGTATATTTAATTTTGCATTCAAAATTATGTCAAGGCCTATTGCGTGACGACACTTGCATTATCCGCGTTCACCCGGCGCCTGCGCGACAGCGTGGAAGGCGAAGTGATGGATGACGCATTTTCGCGCGGACGCTATGCAACCGATGCCTCGATCTACCAGATCATGCCACGCGCTGTTGTGGTGCCGCGCTCGTCCGACGACGTGCGTAACATCATTTCGCTGGCCCGCGAGGAAGGGGTTTCGGTGCTGCCACGCGGCGGCGGCACCTCGCAATGCGGCCAGACCGTCAATAAGGGTGTTGTTGTCGATTGTTCCAAGCACCTGAACCGGCTGCTTGAGCTGGATGTCGAGGCGCGCACCTGCATCGTCGAGCCAGGCATTGTGCTGGACGACCTGAACCGGCAACTGAAACCGCACGGGCTGTGGTATCCCATCGACGTGTCGACGGCGTCACGCGCCACCATTGGCGGCATGGCCGGCAACAACTCCTGTGGCGGCCGCTCGCTGCGCTACGGCATGATGCGCGACAATGTGCTTGCCATCGATGCCTTCCTTGCCAACGGGTCGACGGCCCGGTTTGCCGAGACCGGGGCTGCGGGGCAGGCGGGTTTCGTGCCTGACCTGCTGGCGCTCGGTGCCCGTGAGCAGGACGAGATCGACGAAAAATTTCCGAAAGTCATGCGCCGTGTCGGCGGCTACAACATTGATGCGCTGGTGCCGAACGGGGCGCCCGTAAACCTGTCGTCGCTGCTGGTGGGCTCGGAAGGTACCCTGGCGTGGTCCGACAGGATCACCCTCAAACTGTCACCGCTGCCGGTGCGCAAGGCCATGGGCGTATGCCACTTCCCGACCTTTCACGCCGCCATGGACGCGGCCCAGCATATTGTCAGGCTTGACCCTGTGGCGGTTGAACTGGTGGACCGCACCATGATCGAACTGGCTCGCGGCATCGACATCTTCCGCCCGACCATCGAACAGGTGGTGAAGGGCGAACCGGATGCCTTGCTGCTGGTGGACTTTGCTGAAGGTGACTGGGAGGAAAACCTGCGCCGGCTGAAACAGTTGCAACAGGTCATGGGTGACCTGGGCTTCGACTGGTCGCGACCGGGCAAGCATGCCGGCGGTGTGGTCGAGGTCAACCAGCCGGGCCTGCAGGCGGACCTGGCCGAAGTGCGCAAGTCCGGCCTCAACATCATGATGTCCATGAAGCAGGAGGGAAAGCCGGTCTCGTTTGTGGAAGACTGCGCGGTGGAACTGAAGGATCTTGCCGCCTACACGGCGGGCCTGACCGACATCTTTGAGAAGCACGGCACGCGCGGCACCTGGTATGCCCATGCCTCGGTCGGATGCCTGCACGTGCGCCCGGTGCTCAACATGCGCCTCGAGCACGACGTCAACACGATGCGCGCCATCGCCGAGGAGGCGTTCGAGCTGGTGCGCCGGTACAAGGGGTCGCACTCCGGCGAACACGGCGACGGCATCGTGCGCTCCGAGTTCAATGAAATGATGTTTGGCGCCCGCATGATGGCCAGCTTCCGAGAAGTGAAGCGGATGTTCGATCCTGACAGTGTGTTCAATCCCGGCAAGATCGTCGACGCGCCGAAAATGGATGATCGCTCGCTGTTCCGCTTCAACCAGGACTATGCCGTGCCGGAGATGGCCACCGCGCTCGACTGGTCGCAATGGCCCGGCGCCGGCGGCGGCTTTCAGGGCGCTGTCGAGATGTGCAACAACAACGGCGCCTGCCGCAAGCTTGCCGGTGGCGCCATGTGCCCGTCGTACCGGGTCACCCGCGACGAAGCCCACCTGACGCGCGGGCGCGCGAACTCGCTGCGGCTTGCCATGTCCGGGCAGCTCGGACCGGACGCGCTGGCCAGCGATGCCATGGCTGAGACCATGAGATTGTGCGTCGGCTGCAAGGCTTGCAAGCGCGAATGCCCGACCGGTGTCGACATGGCGGCCATGAAGATCGAGGTGGCGGCGGCCCGGGTGGCGAAAACGGGCTTGAGCCTGCGCGACCGGCTGGTGGCCCACATGCCGCGCTACGCGCCGTACCTTGCTCGCGTGCCCTGGCTGGCAAACGCCCGCGACACGGTGCCGGGCTTAGCCGGGCTGAGCGAAACCGTTGCCGGACTGTCGAGCAAGAGGACATTGCCGAAATGGCGGTCCGACAGCTATCGCCATGGCACCAGTGCCGGTCCGGCCGATGGCGACCCGGTGATCCTGTTCGGCGACACCTTCAACACCTGGTTCCACAGCGAGAACCTGAATGCCGCCCGCACCGTGCTGACAGCGGGCGGCTTCAAGGTGGTGTCGCCGCTGCCTGAAGGATCATCGCGGCCGCCGTGCTGCGGCAGGACATTTCTGGCGTCGGGTCTGGTTGAAGAAGCGCGTGTTGAAGCCGGGCGCTTGATCGCCGCCTACCTGCCGCTGGTGCGAGCCGGGGCGAAAATCGTCGGTCTTGAGCCGTCCTGCCTGCTGACGCTGCGCGATGAGCTGACCGTCCTGAAGCTGGGGGCAGAGGCAGACGAGATAGCCGCTGCCGCGATGATGTACGAGGAATTCGTGGTGGACCATGGCGACAGGTTCGAGTTCACGAGCCTGGAGCGCAAGGCGCTGCTGCATGGCCATTGCCATCAGAAGGCGCATAATGTCATGGGCAGTGTCACCGCGGCCCTGAAATTGGTGCCGGGGCTTGAAGTTGCAACGATTGAAAGCTCGTGCTGCGGCATGGCCGGCGCGTTCGGCTACCAGGCGGAGACCTATGCGGTGTCACGGGCAATGGGTGAGCTGTCCCTGCTGCCGTCGGTGCGTGCGGCAGAATCGGATACACTGATCGTGGCAGACGGTACTTCATGCCGCCACCAGATCGCGGATGGCACGGACCGCGCAGCCATGCACGTGGCCCGCGTGCTGGAGATGGCCATTGCAGACAAGATGGAAGGAGCCGGCCAATGAACATTACGATGGACGAAGCCATTGTGCGGCGTTCTCTGCATGACGAACTGGTCGAACGCCTGCAGCGGCTGATCATTGAAGGTGAACTGACACCGGGCGAGAAGGTGCCGGAAAAGGAGTTGTGCGAACGTTACAACGTGTCGCGCACACCGATGCGCGAAGCGCTGAAAGTTCTGGCATCGGAAGGCCTGGTGACCCTGACCCCCAATCGCGGCTCTTCCGTTACCGCCGTCACCGTCGAAGATCTCGAGGAGGTGTTTCCGGTCATGGGTGCCCTGGAAGCGCTGTCCGGCGAACTGGCCTGCGAGAAGATCACCGATGCCGAAATAGCCGCCATCGGCAAATCCCATCACGAGATGATCGGTCATTACAAGGCCAAGCGCCTGCCGGAATACTTCGCGGCAAACGAGGCCATTCACACAGGCATCCTGAAAGCGGCCCGCAATGATACCCTTGCGGCCCAGCACCGCATGCTGTCAGCGAGGGTGCGCCGGGCCCGCTACCTGGCCAACATGACCCGCGAGCGCTGGGACAAAGCGGTGGCCGAACACGAAGATATTCTTGCTGCCCTTGAAGCCCGCGACGGCCGCAAGCTCGGCATCATCCTGAAACAGCACCTGCGCAACAAGCTGGAAACCGTGTCCGAGTGGCTCCGGGCCAATGATCGCGAGTAAAGCGACCAACCACGTGCCTCGCCGGAATAAAAAGCGAAATCAGGGGTTTGTTGCCGCAATTTGACTCAATAGTGCATGTATCCTGAGCCCGTTTACCAACAAATCCGGCGGCGTTTGACCCAAAGGTAAACAAATGGTTACGATATCGGAGTTTTTAGTAAGTAGTTGAGGTCGCCATGAGTATCAGCAAATTGGGGAAGTCCGCCTATTCCCACATTGCCGTTTGGTATGACAGGGACGATGGGTCCATCCACGTGTCCATGCCAGACGTTGAAGGCTTTCACACCACCGTCAACAGCGGCCAGCATCCGGAACTGTTCGAAAAGCTCTCCGATTGCCTGCAGCAGGTAGGCGAACAGCCACCGCATACAAACGGCGCCTCAAACGACAACCGCCAGCGCGTCTGACAACGCCGCAAGCGATTTTGGCGATTTGCACTAGAACCCGATCAGTGCGCCCGCCAGTGCGATGTACAGCGGGATCGACAGGATGGCTACAGGCGTACCGATGCCTGTCGAGGTGCCGACATAGGCCGACGGGTTGGCTTCCGGAACGGCGCCACGCATCGTCGGCGGCCCGGAAATGTCGGAACTCGAACCGGCCATGACCGCCAGCAGTACCACACCTCCCGCTGAGAAACCGGTGACGTGATGGGCGATCAGCCCAAGGCCAAATCCAAGCAAGCCATGAATGATCGGCGCTGCCACACCATACAGAATGTAGGAGTGGGCAACCTTGCGCAGCTCCGAAATCCGGGCCCACGCCTCCATGCCCATGATCAGCATCAGGACCGACAGCAGTCCCCGGAACAGAACTTCGTAGAAGCTCTCATAAACGCTGTCAGGCCTGGTGAAAACGCCCAGCCCCAGCCCCAGCAACAGCGCTGAGATCGCCGGACTGCGGAAAGTGTCCACAAGGATGTTTCTGATCATCGTGCCGTCGAAGCCATCCACGCGGCCCCGGCCTGGCGACCCACCACCCATGGTCAAGGTCGCTGTGCCACTGCCTTGTGTTGACGGAGCCGCGGCCCGTGCGGCTGACAGTCTCGCCATCACGATGGCCGTCACCAGGGCGGCGATATCCATGAATGGATACAGCGCACCGATGAAGCCCTCATAGTAGATCTCCTCAGTATCCAGCACTGCCATGCCGGCGGCCAATGTGGATGCCGAGACAGCCCCGAACAGGCCTGCGGTGGCGAGGCCGTCGATCCGCGAGACGCCGCGCCATCTGGCCAGCGTGACGCTGCCGAGCACAACAATGCCGACCCCCAGCGCCACGGCGCACAGGGCAGGGACGAACAGCGTCAGGAACTCGGCCTCGCGCAACGAGATGCCGGCACCGAGGCCCACCTTGAGCAGCAGCAGGATGACGATGAACTTGTACACGGGAGCCGGGATCTCCAGTTTGCTGCCCAGTGCCGCGATCAGCATGCCGCCGATCAGGAAGGCAAGCGTAGGCTTCTGGAACTGGGTGAAAACCGTGGAGGCAATGTCGGCGATCATGTCCATGGCGGGCTCCTGTGCTTGATGGTGCGCCGTGGATACATTGCTTTTTGTGTCAAGAAAAATATATCTTTTATCGAATTATGTTCTATTATTTAGAATAAATGAGCCGGCTGAACTACCATCATCTGCGCTATTTCCGTGAGGTGGCTCACGAGGGTCATCTTGGCCGCACGGCGGAGCGACTGAATGTGTCCCAGTCCGCGCTGTCCATGCAGATCAAGAACCTTGAAGAGCAACTCGGTCATGCGCTGTTCGAGCGTGTCGGCCGCAGGCTGGTATTGACGGAGGTCGGGCACATCACGCTTGACCATGCCGACCGGATTTTTGGTGCCGGCGACGAACTTCTGGCGACGCTGAACCAGTCGGCAACCGCGTATCCGCCCTTGCGGGTCGGCGCACTGTCCACCATGTCCCGCAACTTCCAGATGGCATTCATGCGCCCCGCCATGGCCAAGGGTGACGTCGATATTGTGCTGAAGTCCGGCAATACGACCACACTGCTTGATGCGCTGAGGACGCTGTCGCTGGATGTCGTGCTGACGACGGAACCGCCGCAGCGCGAGCAGGGTGCCGAGTTTGCCTCGCAGCGCATCGCGGAACAGCCTGTCGGCATACATGGTTTGCCCAAACTGCTGCGCCATTCCACGCTTGCGGAACTGCTGGCTGCGGAACCGCTCGTCCTGCCGACCGGCAGCGCCATCAGGGCCGGGTTCGAAGGCCTGGTTGACCGCCTGGATGTAACGCCGCGCATTGCCGCCCTTGTCGATGACATGGCC
>JBCCVY010000044.1:0-14355 GCA_039194725.1 Pseudomonadota bacterium | reverse complement strand
GCGGGGTATCTGCCCTGGCAGAGCTTCCGGGCATCAGACATACACCGGCCGGCATGCGGAAAAACATTGTTTCAGATGACTCGACTCTGCTGTTGCGTCTGGGCCCCAGAACACCGTCCATGATCAGGAGACTGCGGCAGGAATTCTCTCACTTTGCAGATTAGCGGTACAACCGGCGTCAATTAGTGCGTATGCACAGCAGCGAGGTCGTGAGAATGCTGTCGGTCGGTTGCCACAGGCAGGGTTTTATCCCAGCGCGGTGACGGTGTTGTCTCCTGCGATCACCCAGCCGCCGCCATAGGGCGTCTGGGTGACCCAGGCATCCCTGATGCCGGCATGATCGAGCACGGCGCGAATGACGCCTGCGTGGGTGATTACCAGCGTATTGGTGTCGCCTCGCCAGGCGTCTTCGGCGTCCAGAACCGCCAGGGCGCGCTGCTGCATCTGGTGCACGCTTTCCCCACCATGGGGCCGGGCATGCAGCAGATCATTGGCCCACTGGTTCAGTTCATCGACCGGCACGCTGTCCCAGCGCAGTCCCTCCCATACCCCGAAATCCATCTCTTTCAGGCCATCGTGGAACGATGTTCTGGTGCCATGTGCTTGACTGATACGATCGGCCAGTCTGGCGCACCGGATCAGCGGGCTGGACAGGATCTGGTCAGCTTTCCATGGCAGCGCGGCTATGGTCGTTTCGGCTTCGGTTGCAAACCGGCTGCCCGGCTTCAGGTCGGTGGAGCCATAGCAGGTGCCGTCTGCGATGTCTGGCTTGGTGTGGCGCAGCAGAACTAGACCCATGCCGCAAGCCCCAGGTAGAAGCCAAGTTCGCCGGCCTGTTGCACCGCACCCAGGCAGTCTCCCGTATAGCCGCCGAGTTTGCGCATGAACATCTGCCGCATGGCAAGCGTGAGAACGCCGGCACCTGCAAACGCATACACTATCGCACCGAACGGCATGATCAGCAGGCTGGCGGCAATGAGCATCGCCATTGTCAGGCCGGTGACGGCCCAGACTTGCGGCGACGGCCTTTCTGCAACGCTGCTGGCAGCGCCGCCTTCGCTGCGCGCATAGTCTGCCGTCGCCAGTATGCCGGGGATGGCGGCGCGGCTGACCGCGTGGCCACCCGCAAGAGCTGCCATCGCGATTGCGGCAGGCAGGCTGGACAGTGCGACGACCTTTGCGCCGACAAACACGATCAGGCCGAGCGTGCCGTATGCTCCGATGCGGCTGTCCCTCATGATGGCCAGGGCCCTGTCGCGGGTTTGCCCGCCGCCTACACCGTCGCACACGTCCGCCAGGCCGTCTTCATGCAGCGCACCGGTTACCAAACTGGCTGCTGCAACCGCCACCAGGCTGGAGAGCAATGGCGGAAACAGCTGGCTTGCCAGCCAGTAGGCAATCGCGGCAATGCTGCCGATAACCAGACCTGCGGCTGCATAATATCCTACCGATGCGCGCTCGCGTTCGGCTGTCCAGCCGGCACGGCTCAGGCCCGGCAGACGCGTCATGAACTGCAGCGCTATTGCGAAGGTCGAAAACTGGTTGCTGAATTTATCGTTCATGCTTTCCCGGATATTCCGGCACTGTCGAAGCTGGCCATATCACACAACATGGCCGCGGCACATTTCAACAGCGGCCAAGCCAGCAACGCGCCGGTACCTTCGCCTAGGCGCAGATCCAGGTCGAGTAGCGGCCGGACATTGAGGGCTGCGATCATCGCATCGTGGCCGGCGTCGCCTGAGGCATGGGAAAACACCAGGTAGTCGCGCGCCTGTGGATTGAGATGTATTGCAGCCATGGCAGCAGCGGTCGCTATGGTTCCGTCAACCAGAACCACGCGCCCGCTGGCGGCTGTCCCCAGCATGGCACCTGCCATCATGTTGATTTCAAACCCGCCGTATTCCGCCATGACCTCAGCCGGGTTCAGAGTGTCGGGCGTCCGCGCAGACGCTGCATTCAGAACCTCAATTTTGTGTTCAAGTCCGTTGTCATCAACTCCTGTGCCGCGCCCAACGAAATGCTGAACCGGCTCACCGCTCAGCTTGTGGGCAAGCATGGCTGCCGCAGATGTGTTGGCAATGCCCATTTCTCCAAACGCCACCGCATCGCCGGGTGCCGATGCGCCCAGCGCGGCGCCGTGCTCCAGGCAACTGGCCAGCTGGTCTTCCGTCATGGCGGCACCGTCGAGAAAACTGGCGGTTCCCGGCGCGACATTGCGCGAAATCAACCGCTCATGCGACAGGGGCTCACCGGCCAGTCCTGCATCGACAACCCGCACCTCAATGGCCTGCGTGCTGGCGAACACATTGGCAGCGGCACCGCCGGCCAGGAAGTTCAGCACCATCTGCCGTGACACTTCCTGCGGAAATGCCGACACGCCTGCCTTGGCGATACCATGATCGGCGGCGAATATGGTCAGCGAACAGCTGTTCATCACCGGAGTGAGCGTCTGCTGCACCCGGGCTATTTGCGCAGCCAGTTGCTCAACCCGGCCCAGCGAGCCGGGTGGTTTCGTCTTGGTGTCGATTGCATGGGCAATCTCGTTGTCGAGGCGGGAACTGACAGGTTTGATCGCAAGCAGGTCAGATAGGCTAGGCTGTGACATGGAGAAGACGCTAACCTACTACCGCTGTTGCTGACAATGCGGTGATGTCGGCGTTCATCACGTTTGCGACATGATTCTGGCCGTCATCCCTGATTCAGCGTATATCGTATATGAAGCAGCGTGATTGGCGACCAACGGAAATGCCACCGCCAACACGTCATGACTGAATACGGAAGTTCTGCGCGCATAATGTCGATAGTAAAGCAAATACTGGTTCTGATGGTGCTGAGCGCCGTCGCTTATGGTGGCTATGCCGGATATGGCCACTGGAAAGCCGGTATTGCCGCGACTTCGCCTGAAGCCGGCACACAGGCTGGCGGCGAACCGGCAGCGGGTAACCGGCGCCGTGGCGGCCGGCAGACGTCCGTTGAAACTACAACGGCTGAAGTGCGCACGCTGTCGCGCACCGTGGAGGCGGTCGGCAACACCCGTGCGATACGTTATGTCGACATCCGCTCCAAGGCTGACGGCACGATCACCGAAATTCACTATACGCCGGGCACCCGGGTCGCAAAAGGCGCTGTGCTGTTTACGCTCGATAACGCCATCGAGAAGGCCGATCTGGCCCAGGCCGAGGCCGAATTGCTGAAAGCCGACCTGGCGCTGAAACGCGGCGACAAGCTGAGCCAGTCGCGCATCACGGCGCGTGCATCGGTTGATGAACTGCAGGCGGTGATGTCGGCCGCTGCCGCCCAGGTTGATCGTGCCAAGTCGAAACTGGCCGATCGCACCATTTTGGCCCCGTTCGCCGGCACACCGGGCTTTCATGCGGTTGATGCGGGCGCACGCGTGACCAAGGACACGGTTCTGACCCGGCTGGATGACCTGTCTTCGGTGTTGCTGGAATTTGCCGTGCCGGAGGAGTACTTTGCCATCGCCCGGGTCGGATTGCACGCCGAAGCCAAGACAGCTGCCTATCCTGATCGGGTTTTTGATGCCAAAATCACCCAGGTCGACACCAGGGTTGATCCGATCAACCGGTCCTTCAGGGTGCGCGCCGAAATTGACAACTCCGACGGTGCGCTGCCGTCCGGAATGTTCATGCAGCTGACCCTGGTGCTGGACAGCGAGGCCATGGTGATGGTGCCGGAAGAGGCCATAACCGTGGAAGGCCCGGCCACGCATGTGTTCGTGGTTGCTGGCGGCAAGGCAAAGAAGCAGCAAGTGACCACGGGCGTCCGTGAGCCGGGCTTTGTGCAAATTGTCAACGGGCTGTCGGAAGGTGATGAAGTCATAGTCCGCGGCAATTCGAAAGTTCGCCCCGGCGGCGCCATCAAAGTGGTGAATGCCGAAACCCGGGGCGCTACCCAATGACACTTTCGGAGCTGTCCATCCGCAGGCCCGTTCTTGCTGCGGTTGTGTCGCTGCTGATCATCGTGGCTGGACTGGCGTCGCTCAATGCCATTTCAGTGCGTGAACTGCCGGACGTGGACTCTTCGGTCGTATCGGTCACCACAACTTATGTAGGCGCCGCGCCCGAAGTCGTGGATACTGACATCACCGAAATCATCGACAGTGCAGTAGCCGGTATTTCCGGCGTGAAAACCATCACCTCGACCAGCCAGAGAGGGCGCTCGCGGACGACCATTGAGTTTGAACTTGGCCGCGACATCGACCAGGCAGCCAATGATGTGCGCGATGCCGTCGGCCGGGTGCGCGGCCAGTTGCCGGACGAGGTTGATGAACCGCAGGTGGTCAAGAGCGATTCCGATGCCGACCCGGTCATGCGCCTGGCGGTATATTCCGACCGGCAGAGTCCGGAAGAGGTGACCGACTACCTGGAACGCTTCATCAAGGACCGCATCACCACCATTGACGGCGTCGCCGATGTGCGCATTTACGGTCAGCGCCGCGCAGCCATTCGCATTTGGCTCGATCGCCGTGCCCTGGCGGCGCGCAACCTGACGGTGGCCGATGTCGAGACCGCCTTGCGGCAGAACAATGTGGAACTGCCGGCCGGTGAGATTGAATCGACCACCCGGCTGTTCACCGTGCGCCTGGACTCGCGCTTGAGCAACCCGCAGCAGTTTCGCGATATCGTGGTCTCCGAGGCGGGTGGTGTGCCGATCAGGCTGGGATCCCTGGCGCGCGTGGACAAAGGCGTGGAAGATGACAGCACCATCGTGCGTTCCAACGGGCTGAATGCCATCGGAATCGCGGTTCTGCGCCAGTCACAGTCCAACACCATTGCCATATCCAATGCGGTGCGCGCGCAGCTTGACGTGCTGAATGCCCAGTTGCCCGAAGGCATGCAGATATTTGTCGGGTCCGATGACGCCGTGTTTGTCGGGGCATCCATCAGGGAGGTCCTGAAAGCCCTGGGCCTCTCGCTGGCGCTGGTCGTTCTGGTGATCCTGTTGTTCCTGCGGTCGCTGCGCGCCACGTTGATCCCAGCCATAACCATTCCGGTGTCGCTCATCGGGTGCTTCTTCCTGATTTACCTGCTTGGCTTCTCGCTCAATGTGCTGACGCTGCTGGCGCTGCTGCTGGCCATCGGGCTGGTGGTGGATGATGCCATTGTCATGCTGGAGAACATTGAACGACGCCTGGCAAACGGCGAAACCAAACTTCAGGCCGCCGTGCATGGCGCACGCCAGGTGACGTTTGCCATTCTGGCGACGTCGGTGACGTTGATCGCCGTTTTCATCCCGATTTCATTCCTGCAGGGCGCTGCCGGAAAGTTGTTCACAGAGTTTGGCTTCGTGCTGGCAAGCGCTGTCATCATTTCGACTTTTGTGGCGCTGAGTGCCTGTCCGGCGCTGGCGTCTAAGATTCTGAAAGCGCGCACAGGTGTTGCCGCCGACGAGAGGCAGCAGCCGGAAGGGATCGTGTATCGCTGGTACCGCAAGGCGGTCACCGCGGCCATCAATGCGCCACTCATTGTCATTGCTGCCTGTCTGGCGTTCTCCGGCGCCAGTTACATCGCATTGCAGAACACCCAGCGCGAGTTGACGCCAACCGAGGACCGCAGCCTTATCTTCATTCCGATGACTGCGCCACAGGGCTCCACACTTGCCTTTACCGACGCTCAGGTCAAAAAGCTTGAAGACCAGCTTGTAAAGGTCGAGGACAAGCTCGACATCAAGATCATCTATTCGTTTACCGGCTTCAGGAGCCGGCCGTATCGCTCGTTCATGGTCATCCGGTTCGAACCCTGGGACCAAAGAGATATTTCGGTGGTTGAAGCGCGACGGTCAATCGTCCCGATGGTTGCAGGCATTACCGGCGCGCGCGGTGTTGCCGTGATGCCGTCCGGCCTCGGCCTGCGCGGCAGTTCCACGCCCTTGCGTGCTGTTATCGGTGGTCCTGACTATGCAAGCGTTCAGGTGTGGGCGGAAGAGTTGAGGCAGAAGGCGCAGGATAATCCCGGCCTTGCCAATGTCGACATTGATTTTGAGCAGAATCAGCCGCAGTTCCGGTTGACCGTGGACAGGAAGCGAGCGGATGACCTGGGTATATCGGTGCGCACCATTGCGTCGACCCTGCAGACCATGCTCGCTTCGCGAGAGATCACCAGTTACATCGACCGGGGCCGCGAATATCCGGTCATCGTGCAGGCGGAGGACCGTGACCGGCAGTCGCCGGACGATATCTCCAAACTGTTCATCCGCACCGATGACGGCCAGTCCGTGGTGCCGCTGTCGTCCGTCGTCAGGCTGGTTGAGACATCCGAGGCTCCCGCCTTGCGGCGCTACAACCGGTTGCCGTCCATTACCCTGACGGCGGCGCTCAATGAAGGCTACACGCTGGGCAGTGCCATCGATTTCATCCGCGAAGAGGCCGCCAAAACGCTGCCGTCGGAAGCAAGCCTGAGTTTCGCCGGACACTCGCAGCAATTCCTGGAGACCTCGTCGGGCGTGGCGATAACATTTGCGCTCGCCATCCTGATCGTGTTCCTGGTGCTGGCCGGCCAGTTTGAAAGCTTTGTCCACCCGTTTGTCATCATGTTGTCGGTGCCGCTGGCCGTGGCCGGCGCGCTGTATGCCTTGTGGGGGGCAGGCTTGAGCCTCAACATCTATTCGCAGATCGGCATCATCCTCCTGATCGGGCTGATGGCCAAGAACGGCATTCTGATTGTCGAGTTTGCCAACCAGTTGCGCGATGATGGCATGGCGGCCCGTGACGCGGTGATCGAGGCATCGGTGCTGCGGCTGCGCCCGATTGTGATGACGGTGATTTCGACGGTGCTGGGCGCCGTTCCCCTGGTGCTGGCAACCGGAGCCGGTGCGGAAAGCCGCATTGCCATAGGCACGGTGGTGATCGGTGGCCTGCTGTGTGCTGGTGTTCTGACCCTGTTCCTGACCCCTGTCCTGTACGATCTGATGGCCCGCTTCACCCGGCCGCGCGGTTTCATCGAAAAGCGGCTGGCAGAGGAGCTGGATGCACCAAAGCCAGCTGCGGCAATGCCGCAGCCCGGTGAGTGAAGCAAGTTCATCCTGACAATTTCACTCAGTTGCGATGGCCTCGATCTCCAACAGCCAGGCTTCGTCGAATATGCCGGTTATGATCACCGTCAGCGCCGGTTCCATGTCTCCCAGCACCTTGCGGCGCACCTGTGAATTCTGCGCCCGGTAGCGGCGCTCGGCCAGGAAGGTCGTGTGCTTAACGATGTTGCTCAGGCCCATTCCGGCCGCCTTGAGCTGCGCTTCAATATTGGCCCAGGCCTGTTCTGCCTGCTCGGTGAAACTCTCCGGTACACTTCCGTCCGGCCGCACCGGTATCTG
This sequence comes from Pseudomonadota bacterium, assembly GCA_039194725.1. Taxonomy (GTDB): domain Bacteria; phylum Pseudomonadota; class Alphaproteobacteria; order Rhizobiales; family Aestuariivirgaceae; genus Anderseniella. The sequence goes on along the minus strand of JBCCVY010000044.1, from coordinate 7,026 downwards.
CCCGCTGACATATACGGTGCGGCTGACATCGGACACGGCCACTGCCTGCGAGTAGCCAGTGTTCAGGTTGTGTGCATCCGCTGCATTGATGGGTTGTGCGTTCATTGTTTTGATTCCTTTTTCTATTTTAATTCTGTGAATATGATAATATGCCGATTAGCATTCAGAACAAATGGAGTTAAGCTGAATGAATGAAAATACGAAAGCTGTTCAGCGCAGCCCTGCGTCGGGGGCGGGTCTGGACCCGTTTGACCGAAGGATATTAGGCGCGCTGGTCGCTGATGCCGGCATCTCCTATGCCAGGCTCGGAGAAATTGCTGGCCTGTCCGCCCCGGCAGTTCACGAGCGGGTCAAGCGGCTGCGCAAATCGGGCGTCATCCGGCAAACAACTGCCTGCCTCGATGGGCCGGCTGTCGGCAAGCCGCTGCTGACCTTCGTGCATGTGGAGTTCGAAGGCTGGGGCAAGAGCCGGAAACTGATGCGGATCGCCGATTTTCCCGAGGTCGAGGAAATGCACTCGGTGGCCGGCGACAGCGGCATGATCATCAAGGTGCGCACGGCCGATGCCCACGCGCTGGAACTGCTGTTGTCACAGCTGTACCAGCTTGCCGGCGTGCGCACGACAAAGAGCTACATCACGCTGTCGACGTTTCTGGAAAGGCCGGTCCAGGCGGAGGTGACGGGGGATTGGCCGGACATCGCCATGCCCGACGAGTGATCATCGGCAGACCGGTGGACCCCGGCTTCGGAATTTGTTCAACTGCTGGTCGGTGCGCCGACCACTGGAGATGCAATAGATGCCCCGTCCGCCGTTCAAAATCCGCCAACTTGGCGAAATCGCCATTCGCTGCGCCGACATGGACACCATGTTCGAATTCTATCGGGACATTGTCGGCTTGGAGGTGCTGAGCGACACCCGCGATGACGGCATTGCCTTTTTCAGGATTTGCGCCGGCTTCGGCGGCCACACCACCGTGCTGGCCCTGTTTCACAACACCGCCGGCCGACCTGACCTGCATCCGTCAGGTGCAGACGCGCCGGAGACCGGGGCGAAGTCTTCTCTGCATCACCTGGCGTTGAGCGTCGCCTACGGCGAGCAGGATGCCATCATGACCTGGCTTGATGACCACGCGGTTGACTACCGTGTGCAGGTGTTCGACTGGATCGGTTGGCGCGGGGTTTTCACCCTGGATCCGGAGGGCAACACAGTGGAGTTTGTGGCTGCCGACAAGTCGTTGCTGGCAAACATCTCGCTCTAGCCCTGATCTTTCAGGTCACACCAGGCCTTGATGATGGCTGTCAGTTCATCTGCCTTGTTTTTCAGATCGTCCAGGCTGTCGACCTTGAAGGTCCTTGCTTCCTTTCCGTCTCCGGTCAGGTTTCTGAAAGAGCCGGGAATGATGGCGCCCTTGTGAAACATCAGCGATGCATGTCTCTTCGCTTTCGGGAAGAAGCTGGCGATATTGCCCTTGTAGATGAAAGTCGGGGCCTGCCACTTGATCGCTTCGGTAATCCGGTTGTCGGCCGCCAGTATTGTATCGCGCATCGCCACGACCACTGATTTCATCGGGTTGTCATAGGCTTCAAGCCATATGTCGACGTCGGGATTCTTGTTCATAAGGCGATGCTAGCACCGTTGAGCACGTCGCGCGACGTCTCGTCCGGCAACGTCACTGCACGATGACGACCTGGCCGGTCAGAGCGCCCTCGACGCTTTTTGCATAGGCGAGGCCAACACGCTCTGACGACACCGGCTCGTGGCCGGGGAAGAAACTGCCATATCGGGGAACCGAGACGTCGAGCAGGCCGGGGCTCACAACATTGACCCGCAGGCCCCTCGGCATCTCGATAGCTGCGCTTTTGACAAACCCGCCCAGTGCGCCGTTGGCTGTTGCAGCACCGGCTCCCTGCCTGACCGGGTCCCGGTCCAGCACACCGCTGGTCAGGGTGAACGATCCGCCTTCATTGACGGCCTGCAACCCTGCCAGCACCACATTGACCTGGCCCATCACCTTGTGTGTCAGACCCAGCATGAACTGCGCTTGGGTGAATGCCGGCAACGGGCCGAAGTGAACCTCGCCGACGGCCGAGACAACCGCATCGACATCGCCGGCTTCCTTGTACATCCCATCCACAGAGGCCCGCTCCGTGATATCAACCCGGATTTCTCCTCTGCTGCGGCCGGCGGTGATGATCTCATGGCGGCTTGACAGTTCGGCGCACACGGCACGTCCGATATCGCCCTGGGCCCCGATAACAACGATCCTCATGGGTCTTATCCCTCGATGTCCTCATAGATCGCCAGCTTGTGCGCCAGCAGCTGTTCGCAGCGGTCAAGATCGGCCCGCCGTCCTTTCAGATGCTCGGCATGGGCCAGCAGAACCTGCTTGCGTTCGGAGATTGTGCTGTCTCCTGCCTGGTACAGGTTGGCGAAACGGTGCATGGTTCTCATCGGCATGCCGGTTTCGCGCAGCCAGTACAGCAGGGTGAGCCAGTCGATGTTTTCCTGCGAGAAGCGGCGTTGCCGGTCGGGGCCCCTGAGGATTTCAGGGACGATACCGGATTTCTCGTAATAGCGGATTGTATCCACGCTCAGGCCGCTTCTGAGCGCGGCTTCTGCAATGCGCATGTGTCACTCCTTGTTTGGCAGTTTCATGAAAACTACCAAGCTGGAGCAACTCCAGGTCAAGGCATGAATGCAGATTTTTGGTGAAGCCAGCGAGTGTCAGTGTCAGGCCGCTTCGCGGCGCAGCGGCTGACACATGCAGTGCACGCCGCCGCCGGCCCAGGTGAACATGGTCATGTCGGGATCATACACCTCAAACCCGGCGGCCCGCATTTTCGTGTTCAGGTCGCTGGCGCCCAGCGTGGACAGCACCCGGTCGCCGCCCAGCGCCACGACATTGCAGCCTAAAGCCATGGTTTCCTTGAAAGTGGCCGGAATGATCTCGATCTTCTTTTCCTTCAGCCAGGCAACGATGTCGTCGGGAGTCGTATCTAGGCAGACAGCCGCGCAACTGTCGTTGAGCATGCACACCATCAAGTCGATATGCACGTAGAACTGGTCGATGGGTGCATACTTGATTTCCCAGCCTTCGGCCTTGAACCAGTTGACCACCTGATTGGCGGCAACCTCTTCGGAACGATGATCGGTATAGCCGACAAGCGCGACGCCATGTCGGATGATGTTGAAGTCGCCACCTTCGAAATTGCCCGCCGACACCATGTCGTAGATCGGAATGTTGTTCTCCAGGTAGAAGCGCAGCACGGATGCGTATTCGCCGCGCCGGCGCGGGCTGGCAAGCTGGCAGATCACCGCGCCATAGGGCGACATGAAGGATGAGTCGCGAGCGTAGATCTGGTAGGGCACCTGTTCATCTGCCGGCAGGAAGTGGCAGGTGACGCCGGCGCTTTCGTAGGCGTCGACCATTTCACGGTGCTGGCGCATGGCAAGCTGCTTGTCGAAGCGCAAGCCGCGCCGCAGCGTGTCGCGGACCAGTGACGACCAGGCGGCATTTTCCAGGCCGAGCCAGCGAAAGGTTTCGGCGGGGCCCAGCAGCACATCGCGCAGCATCCCGGTTTCGGACTTCAGGTACCAGTCCGACATTTCCGGTGTACCGCCGCCGTCCACCCGGGCACGCAGGGGGCAGGTGTCTTTGCTCATGGCAGCTCTCCATCAAGTCCGGGTTAAATGATGAAGATCAACATGATGTGACAAAAATTTTCACACAAGTGAAAACTGGGTCTAAATTAGTGACAAAAATTACCCAGTGAATTTCATTTGGCTGCGAACGCCGCGCCATTCTCGATCAATGCAGTGATCTCTGCGTCGGTGAACCCGGCCTCTGTCAGCACTTGCGACGTATGCTGGCCAAGCCGCGGGCCGCCCATGCGGTATTCGGCCGGCGTGGCGCCGAACCTGGCCGGCGGCCTGGTCTGGCGCAGCGGTCCGGCTTGAGGGTGGTCGTGTTCAACGATCAGCTTGTTGGCCGCAATCTGCGGGTGCCGGATCATCTCGCTGCGGGTCATGACCGGCGCATGCGGCACATCATACTGGTTCAGCCGCTTGATCCATTCCGCGCTGGTGCGTTGCCGCAGGGCGTCCTGGGTCATGGCCAGGCGGTCATTCTTGAATTCCTCCAGCCCAGCTGACGTCCGGAAGCGCTCGTCGGTCTTCCATTCCGGCCGCTCGCAGGCATCGGCCAGTTTTTCCCAATCGACCCGCCGGAACGCCGCCACGGAAATGTAGCCGTCAGACGTCTCATAGATCAGGTCGATAAAGCTCTGCGCGGTTTCGGTCTTCAGTTCATCGCCGATGAAGGTGTGGCCACCCATGTCGGATGACCACAGGAAGTGCACCACGGTGTCCAGCATGGAAAGCCGAATGTGCTGGCCCGTGCCGGTGCGCTCACGGGCGAACAGCGCCGCACTTATCGCCTGCGCGACGGTGAAACTGGTCAGCTTGTCCGGCACGATGGTGCGCACCAGGGCAGGGCGCACGTCGTCGGACCCGGCCTGAACCGTGGTCAGCCCGGACAGTGATTGCACCAGCGGGTCGAACACCGGTTTGTGGGCGTAAGGCCCGTCTTCACCGAAACCGCTGATCGACGCATAGATGATATCGGGCCTGATGGCCCTGGCATCTTCATAGCCGATACCCAGCCGGTCCACGACACCGGGGCGGAAATTCTGCAGCACCACATCCACAGTGGCGATCAGTCGTTTCAGCGCGTCCTTTCCGCCAGGTTTCTTCAGATCCAGAACAATGGAGCGCTTGTTGCGGTTGTTGTTCAGGAACGAGGCGGAAAACCCGCCTCTGCGGGTCGCCACGGCGCGGGTGGAATCGCCGGCGGGACTTTCCACTTTGATGACATCGGCCCCCTGGTCGGCCAGTATCATGGCGCCAAGCGGCCCGGAAACCATATTGCTCAGATCCAGAATACGAACACCGTCCAGTGGGCCGGGCATGAGAAACTTCCTTTCGACGTCAAAGATCTGCGAACCAGGCGACGTTTAGCACGAAGCGTGCCGGCGTCGTAGATCACATCACGTTGAATCTATGTCAGATATGCACAGCGTCCCGCCAGCCCGATCGTGCGCTTCGAATTGACAGCAGGGCTGAAATCTCATTGGCTCCAGCAATGAATTATTGATATTTGTATACATTTTGTATATTAATCTTCTCATCAGAGGAAGACCGATATGAAAATCAATAGGAAACAGGCCTGTCAGGCAGACCTGAGGCACCGCATTCTGACACTCAATATCGAGCCGGGATCGGTGCTGGATGAAACCGTGCTGTCGCAACAGTATGAACTGTCCAGAACACCGCTGCGAGAAGTATTTCAGCGTCTTGCCGGTGAAGGTTTTCTGACACTGGAGGAAAATCGTGGCGCCAAGGTTTCCTCAATGGACATCGCCAGCATGCGCAACTTCTTTCAGTCAGCTCCGCTCATCTATGCCGCGGTTGGCCGGCTCGCAGCCGAAAATGCCAAATCCCCGCAGGTGACCGCGCTCAAGAACGCGCAGCGCTCATTCCGCAAGGCCAGTGAAAGCGGCAACGTGCTGGAGATGGCGATGTTCAACCACTCGTTTCATCACATCATCGGTGAGATGGCAGGCAACGCCTATTTGACACCCAGTCTCAACCGGCTGCTGATCGACCACACCAGAATGAGCCAGCTGTTCTACAACCCCAAGAACGACCGTGAGGAACAGCTCATCCGGACCGCGTGCGACCAGCATGACCAGATGATCGAGGCAATCGAGAAAGGCGAACCTGCGGTGGTCGTTGAGCTGACGCTGGAACACTGGTCTTTGTCGCGTGACCGGATGGAGAAGTATGTCAGGCCGGATCCACTGCCGACGGATTTGGACATGGACACGTATGAGACCAAGAAGCATGCTTTTTGAAGGCATCTACACACCGCTGGTCACGCCCTACAACGATGACTTTTCGCTCAACGCCAAAGCATTTGGCGAGGCCATCGAGCACCTGATCGGCAGCGGTGTTCACGGGATTATTGTCGCTGGCACAACCGGCGAGTACTACGCCCAGTCAGCCGAAGAGCGTATCGAACTGATGACCCTCGCCAGGAAGGTTGTCGGCAATCGGGTTCCGCTGATCATTGGCACCGGCGCCATTCGAACTGAAGACAGCATTGTCTTTGCCGAGGCCGCCAGGAAAATCGGTGCCGATGCGCTGCTTGTTGCAACCCCGCCCTATGCCTACCCGACCGGGCGCGAGATCGCCCTGCACGCTTTGGCAATCGACCGGGCCGCCAACCTGCCCGTCATGCTGTACAATTATCCCGGTCGCATGTCGGTCAACATGGATGAGGAGACCCTCGACCGGCTTGGCCGCTCGCCGAATTTCTGCGCCATCAAGGAAAGTTCAGGCGACCCTAACAGGCTGCACATGCTGGCGCGCGATTATCCCCATATCCAACTGTCGTGCGGCATGGATGACCAGGCGCTGGAATTCTTCGCCTGGGGTGCGCGCTCCTGGGTCTGCGCGGGGTCGAACTTTGCGCCTGAGGCCCATCTTGCCCTGTATCGCGCCTGCGCGGTTGACGGCGATTTCACGCGCGGACGCGCCATCATGTCGGCCATGCTGCCGCTGATGCGGGTGCTGGAGCAGGGCGGCAAGTTTGTCCAGTGCATTAAGCACGGGCTCACCCTGCGCGGCATTGACTGCGGTCCGCCGCGCCGCCCGCTGCAGCCGCTGAACAAGGACGACAAGCGCCAGCTGGCTGAAGTGATTGCCACCATGAACACTGCCATTGCGGCGATTGAGAAGGAAGCGTGATATGGGCGATCTTCTGACCCGTGCGGAGTATGCAGCCATTGCTGCTGGCCTGGACTTTCCCCGGGCGGCTTTCATTGACGGCAAATACCGGGCGGGACGCGGCGCAAAGCTCAAGACCCACAATCCGGCCACCGGCAAGGTGATCTGTGAGCTTGCCGCGTGCAACGAGGCTGATGTCGACCTTGCCGTGTCGAAGGCGCGCGAAGCCTTTGATCAGG
>JBCCVY010000043.1:0-14374 GCA_039194725.1 Pseudomonadota bacterium | reverse complement strand
GTGCCGCTTTCTTCCTGGCGATTGCCTGGTTCGGCATCGCCAGTGCCGTGCACAGTTTTGGTGTCGGCGAATACACGCCGGGCATAATCAACTTCCCTGTCTGGCCTGCCAGGGTCTTCCTGGCCGTCGGTGCGTCGCTGATGACTTTGCAATGCATTTTCGATTTCCTAGGCGTCTTCTGGGGCTGGTTCGACGTCCGGCGCCATGACGGATCAACGTCGAAGCCGCTGAACGTTTCATGACAGGAGAGCGCTGACATGGATCCGCTGTGGATCGGATACATTGGCGCCGGGCTTCTGTTCGTGTTTCTGGCGCTGGGCATACCCGTTGGTGTTTCAATGGGAGTGATCGGCATCGGCGGCATGCTGATCGGCGCCGGCTCGGCGCTCACCTTCGGCCAGTTGCAGACACTGCCGTTTGCGGTGGTCAACAATTACGGCTTCGCCGTGCTGCCGATGTTTGTCCTGATGGGCGTGCTGGCGGAAGTTGCCGGCCTTACGAGCCAGGTTTTCCACACGGCGGATTTGTGGCTGCGGCGGTTCCGCGGCGGCCTGTATCAGGCGGTCATTGTCGGTTCTGCAATGTTTGCGGCGATTTCCGGCTCGACGATTGTCAACGCCGTCGTATTCACCCGCATCGCGTTTCCGCACATGTTGAAATACGGCTACTCCAAGCGTCTGTCCATCGGTGCGATTGCCGGCGCGGGCAGCTTCGCTGCGATGATCCCGCCGTCCATCACAATGGTGATCTACGCGATCATGACCGAACAGTCGGTCGGCCAGTTGCTGGTTGCGGGCGTCATTCCGGGCATCCTTACGGCTGCCGTCTACCTTGTCGGCGTCTATGTCATGGTTCGCGTCCGGCCGGCCCTGGCGCCGCCGATCGTGGAGAAGACAGATCCACTGGAGCGCTGGCGCTCGCTGGGTGACATATTCCCGGTATCACTTCTCATGCTGCTGGTGCTGGGCGGCATCTACTCGGGACTTTTCCCACCGTCGGCGGCAGGTGCCGCCGGTGCCTTCGGTGCGTTCTGCATCGTTGTCTACCGCAAGCGGACACTGAGATCCTGGCTGATACCATCGCTACAGGATGCGGTGTCCATCAGCTGCATAATTTTCGTGATCCTGATCGGCGGGCTGCTGTTGTCACGGATGCTGGTTGTCGTGGGCGTCATCGACGACCTTGTTGTGCAGATCACCAGCATCGCAACGACACCATTGGCGTTCATGATCATGGTATCGGTCCTGTACATCATCCTCGGCTGCTTTCTCGACACCACATCGATGATGGTGGTCACCCTGCCGTTTCTCTATCCGGTGGTTGTGGCGCTCGGCATCGATCCGATCTGGTTCGGCATCGTGCTGGTGAAACTGATCGAGATTTCGGTGGTGACGCCGCCGGTCGGGATAAACCTGTTTGCCGTTCTCGGCGCCGTGGGCAAGCAGGCCAGCTTCAAGGATGTGTCGCTGGGCGTCATTCCGTTCATTGTCCTTGACCTGATTGTGCTCGGCCTGCTGATCGCCTATCCGGCGCTGGTTACCTGGCTGCCACAAAGGATGATTTCAGGATGACGGGCAGCAGCACATCAAGCCCCGTGGTTCTGGGTGCAGGCGTGATGCCGTTCAGCCGCTATCGCGACGGCAGCCACTGGCGCGACTGGGTGCGCCGGGCAGCGCTCGACGCCATTCAGGACGCGGAGATCGAGCCGGCCGACATCGGCTCTGTCGTGGTGGCAAGCGAGACCGACTTCTGCTCCCTGCAGGTCAATCCGGCACCGGTCATCCTGGATGACCTGGGCCTGGCGGGCGTGCCGGCGGTGCGCGTGGAAGCAGGCGGCGCCAGCGGTGCGGCAGCACTGCGAACCGCCGTCCATCAAATCAGGGCTGGCGCTGCAAAATGTGTTCTTGCCGTGGGCTTCGATGCAGCTGCCGGGCATCTTCGCGCAGAAGACGTACAGCTTGTCTATTCCATGTCGTTCGATGCCGAACTTGACGGGCTGGCTGGAGCAACCGCCGTCACCCTGTATGCGTTGTCGATGGCTGAACACATGAGCATCCACAATACGACAGCGGAGCAGATGGCAGCCGTGTCGGTCAAGAACCACGGCAATGCCATCGGCAATCCGTGGGCCCACAAGCCAATGGATATCAGCGTTGCGGATGTCCTCGCTTCGCCGATGATCGCCACTCCCTATCATAAACTGGACTGCAGCATGGCCAGCGACGGTGCCGCCGCCATCGTCCTCGCCCACGCAGACCATGCGCCTGGAACAGCAAGGCCGCGTTCGCGCATCGTCGCCAGCGCCGCTGCGACCGACCGGGCCAGGCTGGGTGACCGAAAACAGCGGCATCAGTTCGGCGCCAAGCGGCAGGCCGCACTCGCAGCCTACGCACAGGCCGGTGTCACCGATCCGGCAAGCCAGATCCACGTTGCGGAAGTCTACGACGCATTCACCGGCGCTGAACTGCAGGGCATCGAGGCGCTTGGCCTTGCCGAGGTGGGCAAGGCCGGTCCTGCCATGGCGGCGGGCGTCTTCGACCGTACCGGAGACCTGCCGGTGAACCTGTCTGGCGGACTGATCGGCCAGGGCGGCGCACCGGGGGCCGTCGGCATCGCTCAGGCAGCGACCGTCGATCGGATTCTGACCGGCCGCTACCGCTGCGACACCACCCATGACAGAGACTATCGGCTTGGCCTTGTCGATGCCCATGGCGGCCTGTGCACCACCAGTTTGGTGCACCTGATGGAGAGGGTGGAGCCATGACCGTCGAGACCGGCAAGGCGACCAGCGAATTGCGCCTGGAGCTGACCTATGATCACGGCACGGGGTACCTCAAACCCTATTTTGACGGGCTGTTGGCAGGACAGGCCGTGGCCAGCAAGTGCCCTGATTGCGGCAGGGCATGGTTTCCACCAAGGGCTGTTTGCCCGGATGATCTGGCGGAAACCGGTTGGAGCCGCCTCTCCGGCAGCGGTGTTGTGGTCGCCGCGACAGAGGCCCGGACGAAACTGCCATTTACCGCTGCTACCGAGGCTTACAGATTTGTGCTTGTCGCCATGGACGGAGCGGAAAACGCCGTTTTTGGCCGGATGCAGGATGCCGCGGCAACCGTTGCGGTGGGGGCGCGTGTCGAGCTTGTCGCACCGGTTGATGATCCTGGTCATCCCGCGCAGGCAGCGCAGTTCAGCGCCCGCAGAGATTGATGGATGACTGGCCGGCGGCGGGCCGGTGGGAAGGACCGATATGAGCTATGTGATTGACCCCGATCTGCTCGAGAACATGAACCTGCGCAAGGCAAAGGATCCCGATGTCACCGGGCCGTACGAGATCGTCATTCCGGAACGGACGAATATCGCGACCGACACGGTCGGCAAGTACGCGAAACAGTTTCCGGACCGGCTGGCACTGGTCTTCGAGGAGGCCGACCTGTCGATCCGGTCTTGGACGTTTTCCGAATTGGACGGCATCGCCAGCAATCTGGCGCAGTCTCTGAGGGAGCTGGGCGTGACACGCGGTGACCGGGTTGCCATTCACACCGGCCTGCGGCCCGAGACGGGAATTTCGCATCTTGCGATCTACAAGCTGGGTGCAGTGGCGGTAACCCTGTCACAGCTCTACGGTCCCGATACGCTTGAGCATATCCTCAACCACGCCGAAGCCAAGGCGATCATTACACAGGACACGGCGTGGGATCAGTATCGCGGCAAGCTTGACAGGTTTCCAACCCTGGATGAGGTCATTGTGGTGGGCCAGGCCAGGGAGCACGAGACGTCGTTTGCCAATTGCCTGTCGGCTGACGGATCGGCACTTCAGCCGGCTGACACCGCGGCGGACGAGCCGGCGCTGTTGATGTACACGTCGGGGTCCACCGGCATGCCCAAGGGCATGCTGCACGGCCATCGCGTGCTGCAATCCTATATCCCCAGTCTCACCATGGCTTTCAATCTCGACCGGGACGACCCGGAAGCGGTGTTCTGGTCGCCGGCAGACTGGGCCTGGGTCGGCGGGCTGCTGGATGCCCTGCTGATCGGCTGGGCATTCGGCCACACGGTCGCGACAGCGGAGCACCGGTTTGACCCGGAATGGTGCTTCGGTTTCATGGCCCGACAGAAGGTAACCCACACCTTCCTGACACCGACGGCGCTGAAACGCCTGGCCCAGATTGAACAACCGGCATCGCAGTGGGACCTGGCACTGCGGGTCATCATATCCGGCGGAGAACAACTCCCGGCCGCGGTTCTCAACTGGGCCGAAGATGAGCTGGGGGTCGTGTGCAACGAGTTCTACGGGCTGACGGAGGTCAATCATCTGATCGGCTGCTGCAAGGCGCTGTATCCGGCGCGGCCCGGATCGATGGGGCTCGCCTATCCCGGGCACGGCACCACCATCGTAGATGACAATGGCCGCGAGCTGGCCGATGGAGAGGTCGGCGAGGTCGTGACCCGCGGCGACGACGCCACGCAGTTCCTCGGCTACTGGAAAGACGAGGCAAAGTCGGCTGATCTGCGGCTCGGCGGATGGCTGCGCACACGGGACCTGGCGCTGAGGGACGAGGACGGATATTTCTGGTATCGCGGACGAACCGACGATCTCATCAAGAGCGCCGGATACCGGATCGGCCCGGCAGAGGTTGAAGACTGCCTGGCCCGGCATCCGGCGATTGCCGAGGCCGCGGTGATTGGCAGCCCGGATGCCGAACGCGGCGCAATCGTGAAGGCGTTTGTCCGGCTGGTGGCGGGTGTCGAGGGATCTGCAGAGCTGACCGAGGAACTGCAGGCGCATGTCAAAAGCCGGCTGGCGGCCTACAAGTATCCGAGAGAGATCGAATACGTCGACGACATGGAAACAACCACCAGCGGCAAACTCAACCGCAAGCTGCTTCGCGAACTCGAAGAACAGCGCAAGGGCAAATTCTAAAGAGAAATCCGGTTAAGCGAACCAATGCTCAGACCACGTCGTAAGTAGTCCTGTATTGCAATGCTGAAGCAGACGCCACCGATCGGCAAACCGATCAACAATGCGCTGCAAACAGTGATCGAAGAGGACACATGACCGAAACAGCCAGCAACATCGCCCAGGCGGCGCAATCCGCTGCGAGCCCCAGCGATCCCTACAGCCGCGAACAGCAGATATTTCCAAAACTGAACGAGGACCAGATTGAACGCCTGACCGGCTACGGTTCTGTGGAAGAGCTGCCGGCAGGCACCATCCTGTTTCAGCGCGGAGACAGACGGGCCGATTTCTTTCTGGTGCTCGAGGGCAATATCGAAATCTTTGACCTGGATGACCAGGGAGAGCCCGTTGTCTTCACCGTCCATGCGGACAACCAGTTCACAGGCGAGCTTGACCTGTTCAACGATCGGCAAATTCTGGTGGGCGGCAGGACCGGTATCGACAGCAAGGTCGTGCGGCTGACCCGGCCGCAATTCAATCGCATGTACGCCACCGAGCAGGACATCGCAGAGGTCATCATGCGCGCCTACATCCTCAGGCGGACGGCATTCATCCTGCACGACCAGGCCGGCGTCAGCGTGATTGGTGAGCCGACCAGCCGCGAGTTCCTGCGCATTCAACGCTTCCTGACCCGCAACGGTTATCCGTTTGCGGCCAAGCCGGCTGGTGATGCGGACACCACCGAGTATGCCACATTGCACGACATTGATCTGGAGCGGTTGCCGGCGGTGCGGACACGCTCCGGAACAGTTCACTATGCCCCGACCATTGCTGACCTGGCCGATGAGCTCGGGTTGACGGAAACCGTCGACGCACAGCACGTTTATGATCTTGCGGTCATCGGTGCAGGACCGGCGGGCTTGTCAGCCTGCGTGTACGCCGCTTCTGAGAACATCGACACCATCGTCGTGGAGGCCGAAGCACCGGGCGGACAGGCCGGCACAAGTTCCAAGATCGAAAACTACCTCGGCTTCCCGACCGGCATTTCCGGACAGGCGCTTGCCGGCAGGGCATGGATCCAGGGGCAGAAGTTCGGTGCAAGGTTCGCCATCGCGCGTGCGGCCACCGAGATAGAAAAGAAGGGCAAACTGTTCCAGGTCAAGCTGCAACACGACATGCATCTCAAGGCCCGCAGCATCATTCTTGCCTGTGGCGCCACGTACCGCACCCTCGACTTGCCCAACTATGAAAAGTACGAGGGTCAGGGCATCCACTACGCCGCAACGGGGCTTGAGGCGCAGCTGTGCGTCAATGAAGAAGTGGCCGTGATCGGTGGCGGCAACTCCGCCGGCCAGGCGGCGGTGTTCCTGTCCGGCCACGCCAGCCATGTCCATGTGCTGGTCAGGAGTGAAGGCCTGGCGGCCAGCATGTCCGACTACCTGGTCCAGCGCATCGAACAGTCCAGCCGTATCACCCTGCATCCGTTTACCGAAGTCACCGAACTCAAGGGTGACCGCAGCCTGCGCAAGATCGTCTGGAGGAACAGCCAGACCGGCGAAACAGAAGAGAAGGACATCGGCAACATCTTTGTGATGATTGGCGCGATTCCCAACACAACGTGGATGGGCGACTGCGTGGACCTGGACCAGAAGGGCTTTGTGCTCACCGGTCCGGATGCCAGCGCCGGGCAACCGAAGTCGCCCTTCTCAACATCGGAGGACGGGGTTTTTGCGGTCGGCGACGTGCGCTCCGGTTCGGTGAAGCGCGTTGCATCCGGCGTCGGAGAAGGATCGGTGTGTGTCAGCGCCATCCACGGCTACCTGGCGGACAATCCAATCTAGTCGCTGCTGGCTCCGGTTGAAGCCGGCTTCAACCATCCCTTGTAGTGAGCAAACAGTCCCAGCACGGGAAGCGTCAGTTCGACGTCGAAACAGAACCGTCCCCGCTCGTCTTCGTACTCGCGCGTACGGGACCGGGGCGCCAGGATTTTGGGCAGCGGCACCAGCCCCAGTTTCCACCCCGAAACCGGCATCGCAAGCCCGTCACCGTCGGCGACAAGATCGAGCCGGAACGAGAACGGACCGAATGTTTCCCAGAAGGTGCCGTCCTCGTGTTGGCGCAACACGGAAGAAAAACACTGGCCTGCGAAGTTCCTGATCCAGGTTTCCCGACCGGATGCGTCTGCGCTGATATCGCGATCCACGGTGACAGTGACCGGGATGTCCGAGCCGCTGGCGGGAAACCCGAACAGCTTTGCCGCCAGCCGCGGCAGCAGCGATCCGGCTGCCCTGATTTCAGAACGGCCGCTCCAAACGGGCGCACCGGTCGAAGCGTGCAGGGCCTGCACCGCGGCCGGCATCGTCAGGAAAGTTTCACTGCCGAGGACCTCCTCGAACAAAGACTTCTGAAGCGAAACCCGTTCCGTCTCGGTTTCGATGGAATAAGGCGCCATCTCCGCTTCGATCGCGGCCATCGGCAAGACCTGCTCTGCCAGGCGCGCACCGGGTTCGATGTTCCCGCGCAGCAGTGCCTTGACGGCGGCAGCGGCTGGCAACACCGGCACATTGGGACCGTGACCCTGACTTGCCACCAGCGAATAACAGGCCCGTGTCGGCTTGCCGTGCTCATCAAGTCCCTTGACCTGCACACTCATCCCGCCGCGATCCGATGTGATCACGCGGGTCAGCCTGCGCATGGCCAGCAGCAACGGCGTAAGGCCGGCCGGACGGCGCAAAAAGCCCCATCCGGCAAGCCGGGCGATCACCTGCATTCCCCACTGTTCCGGCAACGATTCCAGGCCGGCAGCAAACCGGACATGGGAGGCGACCGCGTGGCGCGGACCCAGCAGCTCTGCGTCCAGCGTTTCGACCGGGGCAACGCGGCGCCTGCCCAGCCCCGGCATGGTCACGGTTCGCGACGCCAGCCAGCCCTTTGTTTGCGACAACCGGCCTTCACGCCAGACCGGGATGGCACGACCGGCATAGCTCAAAATGGCGGCGACCACCGCCCTGCCCACCTCGCTGCGGCCTCCCGGCGTGATGCAGATGTCGATGCTGTCTATGCGCCGCCAGCCGCTGCTCAAGGCACGGACCGCCGCAGCCGACAGGGCCGGCGTGGAACTGGCCCCGGCCAATCCGACGCTGCCGCTCTGCCTTGCGACCTCGTCAAGCGCGCTCGCATAGCCTTTCAGATAATCGCGCGCGTCTGCCAGATCGATGAAGTGCACTCCAGCCTGCAGCACCGTCTCGGCAACCGCATAGCCTGAATTCTGAAACGGACCTGAACAGTCAATCACGATGAACGGTTTCAGTATCTCGAGCCGGGCGGCCAGATTGTGCCGGTGGTCCAGTTGGGCCGCTGAAACCGACGCGTAGGGGTGTGCCTGCATGAGCCTGGCTGCCAGTTGCGTGGCTTTCAGCTCGTTGCGCGAAGTGACGATCAGGTCGATACCGCCCAGCGGGCACAGGTGACGGGCCAGGCGCTCGCCGAAAACGCCGGTTCCCCCGATAAGCAGCACGCGCCTGTTCATTGCAGGTCCTGGAACCGGATAAATTCAGACCGGATCATCAGCGGTCAAGTATCGACCTGATTTCGACCAGGTTTGCCCGCACACGCAGGATGTAGAATCCGATTGTCGTAAGGTGGGTAGGCATGATGAAACCGTCTTCCTTGCCGTTCGAGACAACCAGAGGATCAAGCTCGATGGCGCTGCGCAACTGTGCATCCATGCGTTCCCAGATATCGTCCAGGCGGCGTGACTTGGCGACATCGGCAAAATCCGCCCGGGTGGCGCGCAGGATGCCGTAATAGGCATAGAGCTGGCCTTTCGAGTACCAGAAAATGTCATCGGCACGGGTGTCGAACCAGCCGGAATTGTACTGTTCCGAACGATCCTTGATCGAGGCAGAGGTGGATCCGATATCCTTGGCGATGCGGTCGAGAAACTGCAGCAGGTTGTCGGCGCGCGCATCGTAGGTCGCGCTGCAATTGGCGAGACGCTCATTGTATCGCTGCAGCGATTTCTGGGCGTTCCGGTAATACGATGGCGTGCGCGTGGTCGGGCCGAACGGCTGCTTGTCGAACACGTTGAAGAACCAGGTGAACTGGTCGAACTGAATATTGCCCTTGGCGACCTGGAGGTCCTTGTCGATTTCCGACGTGCCCCTGGTGCGCCCCAGTGAATCCGCCAGCTCAATTGCGGTGCGGCTGGCGGCCTGGTGAACGCCACGCTGGAAAGCCGCCTTGTTGTCGAAGAACCAGGTCTGGTCCCAGGTCAGCGCCCAGAAGATGCCGGCCTTGAACAGCGGGTGGCTGGAAATCCATTCATTGCGGTTGACATTGAAGTCGATCAGGTCGGCGGTCACGGTGACAATGTTGGATCGCCCGCAGGTCTTGGTGCTGGTCCGGCCGCCCTCGACGGCGACCTGCTCATCGGCAATTCCGGTCAGATCGGTAATTCTCAAGTTGTCGGCGTAGTCAAGATTGTAGTCGCGAATCCACAATGTGTGCCAGGCGAAGTGCAGATAGCCGAATACAAACGGCACGATGGCCAGGAAAATGATGCCGCGAATGATCCATCCGGATCTCTGGAAGAACCGGTACAGAGCCCTGAAAGGCGCCGTGATTGCGCGTCCCAGCGCCGCGAGCCAGGCCTTGAACATGCCGAACATGCGGGATATCCACTCCAGGATCGGATCAAGCATCACTTAGCCTCCATCGTTCAAAAAGCGCACTCCACAATTCCTGTTTGTCAGGAAAGAAGGTGGCCGTTATCAGCCGTACCGCATATTCGCGGTGGGCGTCACTGAATGTTTCATAGTCGCGGTAAAAAGCCTGCTTGTTGACGATAAAGCGGGTCAGAAAATCATACGGCACAAATTCGCTCAGGAACCTGTTGACCAGCAGCCAGTCGTCATGGTCGGGATTGGCCCGCAGCGACATCAGCATCATTTCCGCATCGAAGCCGTCAGTGTCTGGCCGGCTGCCGTTGAGCATCACCCGCTGCAGCTCATGAAGCTGGCGGAACACTTTTGACTTCTTCAACCGGTTCAGGTTCTTGTGCACCCAGTTGCCGATCTCGACATCGGTGATGGCGGACGGATCCAGCGTCTTGTTCTGCAGGCTCATCTGCAGCCGGCAGAAAATCCCGAACCGGATTTCCACTATGTTTGACCGGCTCAGCCAGTTCAGGTTCAACGGCTCGACACGTCCGGTGCCGGTCAGATAGTCCAGTACGGCCTTGAGGTCGCTCATGGCGATGAAACGGTCCTGGGGGCGGCGGGCCTTGTCGACCTGCACCTTGGTCGGATCCCCCACCACCATGACCTGGTCGTCTTCGTCGTGAAACACGTAGATGCCGTCGAAATGCCGGGTCCAGAAAGACCTGGCGTCGAACTGGGTGTGTTGCGGCGCGATCTGGTTGTAGCGGATGTCGCCGCATGCACGGGCCAGCTCGACAATTTCGCCAAGCAGCTCATCATCCTGCCAGGCATCGCTGTCCGTCTCGAAAGTGTCAATCAGTCCGGTCAGCCGCTGTGACTTCTCCAGCAGCCCGTCATGGGTGTGCAGGTTGAACTTGACCCGCTTGATCGCAAGCACATCGTCGAGCTTGTCGACCCGGTAGGAGGCGTCTTCGATCTCCCCATAGACCACGTCCTTCAGGGTCAGGTTGCGGATCGCTTCGGCATTTTCCACGTAAAACGCCCGCATCAGATCCGGCGTGGAGGAAAAGCTGATATTGACCACCGGCATATCCGCCTGTTCGGGCGAAACGATAATGAAGCGGCGGTTGACGCCGAGCGGATCAAGGTAGTCGTCATCCTTCAGGTCTTTTGCAATCTCGGGCGAAAACCCCATGGCGTCGACCGAGAAGGCATTGCGCTTGGTGTTGGTCAGCCCGAAGGCCGTGAGCGCCTGGTTATAGCGTTCAACCAGGTGCGGCTGGTCGATCTGCACCATGGACCCGTAGATCAGGGCATTTTCGATCAGCCGTTCCATTGCCCCGCTTCCTTGAGATCGTCGATCTCACGCACCGCGCGCTCGCGCACGCGCTGTTCACGGACAAGCCGCTCAACAGCGGTGTCGTCGGACTTGTCGGTATAGCGGAACTCGGAATCCGCATATTTGTGCACTTCCTGCACCACCATTTCCATGGTGATCGGGCTGCGCAGCTCGCTGATCATGCCGAGCTTGGTGTCATAATCCTTGTGCAGGAACAGGTCCGGCTTCTCGAACCACTCGTCCGGCAGATCGACATCCATGGCCCGCATCTTCACCGCGTCGGTGATGTTCTTGATGGCGCGGCCGGTAAAGAGCGGTTCCGCCTGCTTGATGGCGTGCAGATAAGCACCGACATCGGCCAGTGTCTTGAGCTTGCCGCCGCCCTTCGCGAACTGCTCGGCGACCTTCATCAGCCCGGCTTCCTGGGGATCGTTGTGTTCTTCGTAGGCTGCCGAGACCGCCTTCTTGATCTCCTGGGCCGCATAGAGGTCATGCTTGCCAAGGCTGATCTTGTGGTCCTTGCCGATCAGCAGCGCAAATATGTCGATATAGTCTTCCTCGGTCTGCGGTCCGTCGACCAGCCAGCGGGCGCCGGCACGCTGGCGAAGCGCATCGTCGACATTTTCCGGATAGTTGGAGAACATGCCGATGGAACAGTTGCCGCGCACAACGGTTCCGGCACCGGACAGGCTTTCCATCAGCACCGCGGTGATTTCCTGCTGGCCGGAAGAGGCGCGGTCATCACTGCGCTTTGCCGCCACCTGGTCGATGTCGTCAACCGTGCCGAAACCGATAACGCGCGGATCCATGACGTTGGTGATGAACTGGCGACAGTTTTGTCCGGACTTGCCCTGGTAGGAGCTGATCTGGTCAACGCCGAAATTCTCGTAATGGAAGGTGTAGCCGGCAACCTCGCAATAGCTGTTGATCAAACCCGCAATCATCTGGATCAATGTGGTCTTGCCGGTGCCCGGATTGCCGTCGCCGATGAAGGTGAACAGGAAGCCGCCGAGTTCGACAAACGGATTGAGCTGCCGGTCAAAATCATAGGCCACCAGCATCTTGGCCAGTTTCATCGCCTGGTACTTGGCAATGTGATTGCCGACCACCTCGTTCGGCATCTTGAACGTCATGACCAGCGGCTTGCGCTTGCCGCCGCGTGAGGCATCCAGCCCGTTCAGCTCAAAATTGTCCGCATCGAGGCGGATGTGCATGGCCTCGAAAGCCGCCAGTTCGGCAAACCGGCGCTGGCGCGACAGCAGCGCATCACTCGTCAGGCGGGCAAACTCCTTCGCCCGGGCGAGCAACTGGGCGTCGTCCGGCGATCCGGTGATCGACTTGTCCAGGCCGTGCAGGAACGCCTTGTAAGCATCGTGCACCGTGTCCAGGTCGAGGGCCGGCTCTGCGACAGTACCGGTGCTGTTGTCCTGGGCATCGAGGGTCTGGTTGAGATAGTTGACCACGGTGAACAGCGATACAAACGCCGAAGCTGCCATCAGCTTGTGGAACTGCGTGGCGCGGTCACCCGACAATGGTGACGAGCGGTTGTCGGCGGCCAGGGATTCAAGATCGGTGTGCCTGGCAAACACATCGCCGACCGCCAACCCCACGGCCATGGCACGGCGCAGCCGGTAGGCCAGCGAATGCTGCGCCGGCGACAGCATGGTGTCGTCCGGTGTGATCGCGGAAATGGTGTCCAGCATGCGCACTTCCGCTGTCTTGCGGCGATCGCCTCCGGACACCGTGGAGACAAACCGGCGCCGGGTGCCGGCCAGTTCGGTGGCAGACCTGGTGTCCGCATCGCTGACGATCACCGCAGTGCGCTCCAGCATGGTCTGCACCGTGGGAATGTGCTTGGCGATGTCCTTTTCCAGCAGGGTGGTCAATCCGATATCCATGATCTATCCGTCTAAACGTGCTTCAGAATGTGGTCACCGCTGGCAATATAGCAGCGGTGCCCGTTGAAAATCTCATTGGTCAGGTTCTTGGCGTACATTGACTGGTAGGCGGTGTGCGGGATCATGGCGTAGCGCTCCAGTGCACTGACGCCCTGCGCGACACAGTCCAGGTCGTCGGTGTCGACATGATAAATTTCCCGAGCCGGGCTCGACCCCCAGATTCCCCGCTTCGAACGCACCTCGTGCTTTGAATGCAGTTCCTGCATGGTCCAGGTGAACAGCCAGTTGTCGGAAGGCGCACTGACGCTGTCGAGCACCGACTGCACCTTCTCATTGTGATCGGTCAGGCCACCGGCATAGAACGGCCCCAGCACGAACCGGCGCAATTGCTTCGGATGCAGGGTCGGGAATGTCTCGTCTATTGCCTTGGCGATCGTCGTCAGGCTGAGGCTGTAGGCGGAATGGTCCGCGACAAAATCCTTGAACTCGTTGCGCAGCGAAAAATTCGGCAGGCCGTTCATGGCCATCTCATCGATCCAGCCCTTGGGAAATCCGTGCGGGGTGTTCCGGCGTGGCCGGGGGGCGTCTTCGGAGGAATCCTCAATAACCGCAACATACACCAGCGGCAGATTTTCCGCGCCGTCATAGGCCGACCAGGTCACCACATAGTAGGTGCGCTCGG
The DNA here is from genome assembly GCA_039194725.1 of Pseudomonadota bacterium. GTDB lineage: Bacteria > Pseudomonadota > Alphaproteobacteria > Rhizobiales > Aestuariivirgaceae > Anderseniella. Next base: position 900 of record JBCCVY010000043.1, on the reverse strand, counting down.
AGCGCGGATTGACCGAGACGCGCAATGTGGTGGGCTTGGCGAAGGTGGTAAAGGCACGCGCTTCATCCAAGGCTTCATAGTACAACCGCCTGGCCATGACCTTCTGCAGGTCACCGGGGTGCTGCCTGAATTTCAGCATCAGTTCCAGCATTTCCACCCTGGTCTGCTCAACCGTGGGCAAATCCAGCAGGTGCTCCTTGACGCGGTCCATGTCCGCTTCCAGCTCGAGCACGTTCTTGTACAGCGGGAAGCCGCTTTCACTGCGGTCAATACTGAACTGGTCGGCAAACCGGCACTTCAGTTTCCAGCAGGCAAAGGAATGGCGCAGCCGGGCGACCGGCGCCTCGATGGCCTGATACAGGAAATTGTGGCGGCGACGTTCGTCGCCTTCGGTCTCGGTGATGGCGTCAAGGCCAGCAAAGGCACTCTCGAAGGCAGCAAAGTAGTTCGAGATTTCTGGGGAAAGTCCCGTCATGGCTGGCCGTGGTTCCTGACTGGCACCTACTGCGACACGTACCTGGACGCCTCATGCTGCTCCAGCACCTCGCCGAAGCGCCGGGCGAAGGCATCGTCAGCCAGTTTCTTGCGGCGCTGAATCTCCTGGGATGACGCCATGTTCTTCGAATGCAGCTCAAGCAGGTCGGCAATATGCGACTGGGCCGACGCGCCGATGCCAGCCATGGTCTCTTCAGCCGCCGTGTCCACCTTGGACCCCAGCGTGTTGATCTTGTGGGCAACTTCCTGCTGCGAGGCCGTCTTGAGCGAATCTTCCAGTGACTTGTACAAAACCACGCGCTGCTCGGTGTCGATGTTCAGCTTGTTGATCAGGGTGGACTGGGCCGCGATCTGGTTGTTCAGGCTGTCGACAAATGTCTGGAACATGGAGGTGTAGCGTTCCAG
>JBCCVY010000042.1:0-14543 GCA_039194725.1 Pseudomonadota bacterium | reverse complement strand
GAAGCAGCCGGCGCCATGATGGAGCCCGACGGCATCTCCATTCATGCTGCGAAACTGGCATTCGGTTACCTGAAGCTGGCGCGCAAACTGGGGGTGAAAGTTCACCCGGCGAGCCCGGTCATGGGCTGGAAGACGGTCAACGGCGTCAACCACCTGATCACGCCCGGCGGCACCGTGCGCGCCAAGACCGTGGCGCTGGCAACGGCCGGATACACGCCGCCCGGCCTGCACAGGCGCACCAGGCACCGCCTGATGCCGGTGCTGTCCAACTCGATGGTGACCCGTCCGCTGGACGCCGACGAGATCGAAGCATGTGGCTTCAAGACCGGCTCTCCCCTCACCGACACCAGGACTCTGCGCCATTACTACCGCTTCCTGCCGGACCGTTCCGTCCAGATCGGCAGCCGCAGTGCCATCACCGGCGCGGATGCGGAAAACCCCATACATCTTCAGCGTTTGCAGGAAAGTCTTTACCGCAAGTTCCCGGCTCTGACCGGCATCAACCTGGATTACTCCTGGTGGGGTTGGGTGGATGTCAGCCACGACATGATGCCACGCATCTTCCAGCCTGATCCCGACCGGCGCATCTTCTATGCGATGGGATATGGCGGCAACGGCGTGATGTATTCCGCCCAGGCCGGCAGACGCATGGCGCAGATGATCGCCGGCAAGGGCAAGCATCTGGACCTGCCGATCTTCACATCGCAGTTGCCGGGCCACGGCATCCTCACCCCCTTCCGCCGCATGGGCCAGCGCATGATGTACGGCTGGTACTGGCTGCAGGACGAAAAGCTCTAACTGGCCTGACGGCCCAAGCAACGACAGGATATCTTGACATGACCAGCACACCGATCATCGATTTCTCCGATGATGTCGACCACACCCAGCGCCGTCTAGCAGACTTGCCAGACCGCGTGGTTGAGGGCGATCCGCATCACACGACCCAGATCCGGTTTGAAAGTCCCGACGGAGCTGTCACGTCGGGCACCTGGACCAGCACCCCGGGCAAATGGCACGTGTTCAAGGACCGCGACGAAATCTGCTTCATCCTGTCCGGCCACTGTCGTCTGATCAGCATGGACGGCACCAGCAAGGATTTCCGCGCCGGCGACAGCTTCATCATTCCAAACGGATTTGAAGGCTATTGGGAAGTGCTGGAAACCACACAGAAGCACTTCCTTGTCCGCAACATCAAATAGCAGTCCGCACTTGATCGCACAGTCGTGACTTGCAAGTCTCTCGGGACCGTTCCGCAGGAGGCAAATTGCATGGCCAAGGTAGACTATCACAGCGACGGGCGTATCGGCCGGATCACCCTGAACCGACCGGACGTGCTCAATGCCATTGATGATGAGGTTCCGCAGCAATTGGCGGACTGTGTGGCCCGCGGCAACGCCGATGACGACGTGCATGTGATCGTGCTGAGCGGCGCAGGCCGGGCATTTTGTGCCGGGTATGACCTGAAGGCCTACGCGGAAACCGCCGGCGAAAACTCCGTTACCCAGGAGATGCCATGGGACCCGATGAAGGACTATGCCTTCATGAAGCGCAACACCGATCTGTTCATGTCTCTGTGGCGCAGTTACAAACCGGTGATCTGCAAGGTGCACGGCTATGCCGTTGCCGGTGGCTCTGACATTGCGTTGTGCTGTGATCTCGTCGCCATGGCCGACGATGCTGAGATCGGTTACATGCCAACCCGTGTCTGGGGTTGTCCGACCACGGCCATGTGGGTTTACAGGCTGGGTGCAGAAGGCGCCAAGCGCCTGCTGTTGACCGGCGACAAGATCAACGGGCGCGAAGCAGAACGCATCGGCCTTGTACACAAGTCGGTGCCGCCTGAAGAACTGGATGCGTATGTGGAGAATCTGGCCGCGCGCATCGCCACCGTTCCCACAAATCAGCTGATGATGCAGAAACTGGTCATCAACCAGGCAATAGATGCCATGGGCCTGGCCAACACCCAGATGATGGCAACCGTATTCGACGGCATCACGCGCCACTCACCCGAAGGCCTGAACTTCAAGCACCGCGCAGAAGATGTCGGCTGGAAGCAGGCCGTACGTGAGCGCGATCTCGGTACCTATGACTGGACCCGCAACCGCCCGATCAACCCAAAGCGCTGAATGCCGTTCAAGTGCCGACCCTCCTGCAGACAACCCGGGTGAAATAGGAACACTTGCCGAAACAGGGCCGCTTGGTGTCCAGGTACCACGAAACCGGCAGATCCGCCTTAACGCTGAAAGTGCCGGCACTGCGGTCCTTTGAGGCTATTTTGTAGGTCACCAGGTTACCATCGCCCTTCAGGGCGCAGAACAACTGCGCATTTGCCTTGCCGCACATCTGTGGGCTGGAGGAACTGTGTTTTGAATTGCGACTGCAAACATCCACCGGCAATCTCTCTCCGCGGTACTTCCCGCCCCAGACCGGTGCATATACGATTGGCTTGGACTTGCATTCGGCCAGCTTGCGGTCTCTGAAGTCCGTAGCCCGGGCCTTGGCTGTCTTGTAGCCGACCTTCACGCACCACCTCTGGTGCCCCCGGCGATTGTCCGACCAGTTTCCACCCTTGAACCCGCATTTGTAGCTTTTGTTCAAACTGTTCTGCGCCACTGCCTGGCTTGCATAAAGCTTGCAAGGTCCTTCATTGCTTTTCGCGATTTTTTCTTTGCATGCCTGCATCTGTCTCAGACGGATATCAAGTTCGCGATGAATGAGTTGCTTGGTGGCCGAGGTCTGGCACCATTTCAGGTGCCCGGCATGGTCATCTGCCCATCGCCCACCCTTGAACCCGCAGCCAAATTTCACATTCTCCCGGGCGCGAAATACGGCCGCGGCAGCATATTCGGAACATGTGACAGTATGGTTGTCAGCACGTGCCGGACCTGTCGATGAAGTGATCAGCCCTGCAGCAAGCAGCAGCGTAGTTGCAGGCAGGAAGACGGGCATTGCAATGCGGCGATCATGTCTCATGAGCGTTCAACTTTCCGTTTGCCCCACTGACAGGATTGAAGCCGCACGCCGCCTGCCCCTTCAATATGGCAAAATCCATATATTGAATTCCGTTTTCCGCAACGTCATCATGGCTACGGGAGGCGCGCGAGCAGGAAGGCACGAACCGGCATGTCCACGGCATTCGAAGATTTTGCCGATCAGTTGGTAAATCTGGCCGACACCGATGGTATCTGGCGCTGCACGGCTGAATTCGGCCACAACCTCGGTTTCAGTTCCTGCTCGCTGACCCTGGCGGAACACTCAGGCGGCAAGCTGGAATCCAGGTATCTGCAAACCGATCTCGGCAGTGAGTTCCACGACGCCTACACCAGGGGCGAACTGATAGATATTGACCCGTTTCTGCTGTTCAGTTGCCACAGGCCGAATGCGGAAAAGGTATTGACCCGGGACTTGTCAAGCTTTCCTGGGAGCTCGCCCAAACACCAGGAGTTTCTGGATCGCCTTGCCCAGACCGGCAATACCGGCGGTATCGGCATCCCGGTGCGTACCAGTGAAAACCAGGTTTTCGGCGGCTGGATGTTTTCCAGCCGCGAGCCGGAAGAAATCTTCCACAAACTCGCCGCAGATCACGGCCATGAGGCTCACCTGGCCGGTCTGCTGGCCTATGAACGAATGGTCTCAATGGGGCTCGGGCGCGAATCCAACGAGGCCCGGCTCAGTGCCCGCGAGCGCGAAGTACTGCTGTGGCTGTGCGCCGGTTACCGGGTTTCGATGATTGCGGACAAGCTCGGCATCAGTGAGTCGGCGGTCCATCTCTATTTGAAGAATGCCAGGGCCAAACTTGGCGCCAAGACCCGCGAACAGGCCATCGCACGGGCTATTTTCAGCGGGCAGATCGAGCTTTAACTCAAACTCACGACCTAGTCTTTTGCGGCCCTGTCTTCTGCCAGCGCCGCATTGAACTCTGCGCCGAAAAGGATCAGCGCGGACAGGCCGTAGAGATAGACGATGGCGACCATGGTGCCAGCCAGCCCGGCGTAAAGGGCGGTGTAGTTGGCAATCGTCTGAAGGTAAAGCGCGAACAGTTGCGACCCGACTATGATACCGGAGATAGTCAGGGCAATGCCCGGGAAGGTGGTTCTGATCGACCGCTTGCCGTCCGGCAGGAAGCGGTGAAAGCAAAACAGCGTGAGGGTGAGAACCCCGACCGCGAGCGCGTATTTGGTCAGCCGGACTGTAAAGGAAAACGGCTCCAGCCAGGAAAGCTTGTTGACCAGGAACGACCAGACAAGCGGCGTTGCAATCAGAATGAAGGCGGCCAGGATCAGCCCGAAGGCGCCGATGATGACGAACATCGCGCCCTGCAGGCGCCGCCACCAGAACGGGCGGGTCTCCACGACCCGATACGCGCGGTTCAAACCGTCACGCGCATTTTCAATTCCGTTGGTGGCCAGAACCAGCGCGACAACCGTACCGACGGAGAAAAACTCGTTGGGCTGCAGGGCAACCATGACCGTGATCTGTTCCGCGATCGCTTGTTCGCTGTCGGCCGGCCAGTGCTCAAGCACAAGCCTGAAAATCTCATCAATCAGCTCGGGGTTTCCCCAGACGCGCACCAGTGACGCAACCAGCATCAAAAACGGAAACAGCGACAGCAGCAGGGACAATGCAACGTTGCTGGCGATCGCAGACCCGCCGTCATCGACAAATTTGATGGTGGCTCGCCAAAGTGTCTTTGCAAACTGGGCCATGCGGGCAATTCCAAAGCAGGTGAATGTCGCTTCCAGGCAACATGGGTTCACGGACCCCCATAAACCAGATGTGCTAGACCCGGTTGCCGGTCAGAAACTCTCCTTGAGCCACTGGCCGACACGTCTGAAATAGCTGCTGTCATGGCCGGCACCGGCAATAAGCGCGCCGAGATTCGACGCCTGCTCATCCGGCATCAGGCCATAACGCAGCAGGCCGGTCGCCACGCAGAAGCCGGGTGTGGACAAAGTGTCGGGCAGTCCGTCGAAGCGCGAAGGTCTGGCCACCCGCACACGCCGGCCAAGAATCTCGCCGGCTAGTTGCTCCACGCCGTTCAGTTGGCTGCCACCGCCGGTCAGCACCACGCGGCGAACGAAATTCCGCGCTGCAGGCACCCCCTCGAGCCTGTCGCGGATAATCTCGAATGTCTCTTCCATGCGCGGACGCACCACCCCGCAGATCATCGATCGCGGAATGCTCTGTACGGCGTCACTGCCGCTTTCACCGAGGATCGGGCAGGTAATCAGTTCGCGTTCATCAAGTTGGGCAGGCACTGTTGAACCCCACAGTGTCTTGACCCGTTCGGCGTGCGCGATTGTCGTGTTGAGGCCCCTGGCGATATCAGTCGTCACGTGGTGGGAACCGACCGGCACCATATCGGCATGCGCCAGCATGCCTTCATTGAACACCGCATAAGAAGTCGTGCCGCCGCCCAGTTCGATCACCGCCACGCCCAGCTCCATCTCATCGGCCAGCAGAACCGAGCGTGCCGCGGCATACGGCGCAACAACGAAACCAACCGCGTCCAGATGGCAGCGCTCCAGCAGGATGCCAAGGTTTGTAATGGCATGGGGGTCCGCCAGCACCACGTTCATTTCCGCGGTCAACGTGCTGCCGTGCATTCCGGCCGGCTCGCGGATGCCGCGGGCATCATCAAGCCGGTACTGGATCACCGATGCATGCAGAACCGCTCGCCCGCCGGTCTCCACTTTCGACATGGCGTTGACCGCCGCGCGCCGCTTGGATGCCTCGTCGACAGCCTGGCGCCCGAGAACCGCCTGACCGGCAGCATGCAAACTGACGCTGCGCCCGCCTGACATGTTCACATAGACATCGCAGATAGTGCGGCCGGCCATGCGTTCAGCCTGGTCTATGGCCGTGCGCAGCGCACGCTCGGCATCATCCAGGTCGACAACGGCACCACCGTTGATGCCTTCAGAGCGGCAATGACCGGCACCAATGATTCTGATTTGCGGAACTGTTTCATCGACGGCACGCCGGCGGCGGCCCTCAATGGACCCGATCAGGCAACAGATCTTGGTCGAACCGATGTCCAGCACAGCAATAGTGGACGGCGCAGACGCAAGTGTTGACCCGCCATGTGCGGATGAAGATGGAAAAGGCACAACTTTCATGAAACTCAAAAAACCTGCTCAAACAAACCACAAACCCGGCACCCCTGCCGGCAAGTCCGGCCTAGCGGCTACGCGACGCGACAGTGCGATCCGCGTCCACCCCGGCGCCGTCAAACGGAACCATCACCACTGAACCGGCGAGCCGAAGGTCCACCTGCTCTATCCCGGATGTCAGAACGCCAAACCGCGCATCCAGGTCTGTCAAATTCGCCAGCGCCAGCTCAACTTCCTGTTCAGGAAGCAGAGCCTGCCGTCCGCCGGCAAAATACAAGGTCCATCGGCGTTTCCCCACCCGTGCCGCAGCCTTGATCTTCGACTGTAGCCCAGGCCATGCTTCAAGTTGGTTAACAAGTTGCGAAACGGTTTCCTGCGCCCCCTCGCCTGACACCAACATCAAGTGCGGGAACCGGGACGCCTCGAAACTGGCAATCGCTGCACCTTCATGGTCGATCACATAGTAATTGCCGTCGCGCTGCCAGACCGCAAACGGTTCGCGTTCACCGATGTCGATCTCCAGCCGGTTGGGAGGTAGGACCCGCACGCTGGCTTCCTGCACCCAATCGAGGTTGAGCAAGATGGAGCGCGCATTGTTCGCATCAAATCCGACCAGCGATCCGCCCGGCTTGATGCCGATGGCCTTGAGCACGCTTGCCCCACCCATGCGTTTCAGGCCGGAGATGCGTATTTGCTCCGCGGCATAGCCGAAATATGACGACACCTGCGCCGGCAGGCCCCGGGCCCCACTGGACGGATCTGACAGGTGATCTCCAGCCAGCAGTCCGTACCCCGTGACCAGGCCCAGCATGCCTACGGCGCTGGACCTAACCAGCACCCCGGTGGTGCGGCGATTGCAAATCCGCTCGCCGGCCCGCAACAGGTCTGACACCACAGACCAGAAAGGCGCCTGGCGAAACTTGCGGTATTTTCGGACAACCGACATGGTCTCTAACGCTCCAGTCCTGCATCGTTGATCATCCAGGTCAGCAGCTCGGAAAAATCATGCCCCGCATGAGCTGCCATCTCCGGCACCAGCGACGTGGCCGTCATGCCCGGCTGCGTATTGATTTCCATGAAGATCAGTTCACCATCGGTGCCTTCGGTATCGTTGTAGCGAAAGTCCGAACGGCTTACGCCCTTGCAGCCGAGCTCGGTATGGGCTGCAAGCGCATATTTCTGCACCCGGTGATAAACCATGTGTGTGAGGTCAGCAGGCAGGATATGCTCAGAGCCGCCCGGCTTGTACTTGGCCGTGTAGTCGTAAAATCCGTCCGCCGAGACGACTTCCGTAACCCCCAGCGCCACGTTGCCCATCACCGCGCAGGTCAGCTCCCGGCCGGGAACATAGCGTTCCACCATGACCTGGCTGGCGGGATCAAAGCCTTCCTCGTTAATCATAGAGGCCAGCGCGGTTTTGCCCTTGTCCACAATATGGACGCCGACGCTGGACCCGTCTGCTACAGGCTTGACTACGTACGGCTCGGGGAGAATCTCATCATCGATTGCCTCGCTAAGAGTTACGACCCTGTGCTCGACAACCGGCACCTTGGCCCGGGCAACCGCGGATTTGCACAAATGCTTGTCCATGGCCAGCGCGGACGCCAGCACGCCCGAATGGGTATAGGGTATTTTCATGGTTTCAAGGACCGCCTGAATGTGGCCATCCTCACCCCATTTGCCGTGCAGTGCATTGAAGGCCACGTCCGGTTTCAGATCGCGCAACTGATCGATGATGTCAGGCTGAACATCTATCTGGGTGACCTTGTACCCCACATCCTCAAGGCCCATGGTGCAGGCCTTGCCCGAACTGAGCGACACTTCCCGCTCGTTCGACCAGCCGCCCATGAGCATGGCGACATGCGTAATTTCAGGATCGCGCTGTTGCATTACTGAACCTTTTCAAGACCATCCATCGATCACAATTGCTCAGGCGTGTTTACCTCATTCAGGTCGTTCCAGGCCGTGACAACCAGCACCAGGCCGCTTGCGAAACCTCAGCGCGCCTCGACACCGACACGCCTGATCTCCCAGTGCAAGTCGACCCCGGAATTCTCCATCACGCGTGCCCGCACGGTTTCGCCGAGCTGCTCAATCTGGGCGGCCGTGGCGCCGCCTTCATTGATTAGAAAGTTGCAGTGCATCTCAGACACTCTGGCCGGACCAATTGCAAAGCCGCGCATGCCTGCCGCATCAATGAGCTGCCATGATTTCCTGCCTTCAGGATTCTTGAAGGTTGACCCGCCGGTGCGCGAGCGGATCGGCTGGCTTGCTTCGCGTGCCGCGGTGATCTCATCCATATGGGCTTTGATCTCGTCGCGGTCCCCTTGCGCGCCCTGAAACAAGGCCGACGTGAAAATCATGTCAGCCGGCGCCGTCGAGCTGCGATAGCCATAGCCCATGTCTTCGTTTGACATGATATGAAGCGTCCCCTTGCGATCAATCCCACGCGCTTCCACCAGAATGTCGCGGGTCTCGCCACCATGCGCTCCCGCATTCATCCTCAACGCGCCGCCGATTGTGCCCGGTATACCTCTCAGAAAGGTTAACAAAGTAATACCTTGTTGCAGGGCGAACTGGGCCAGCCGGACATCGGGAACCGACGTGCCCGAACGGACACGAAAGCCGTCTTCGACGGCCATCTGGCCAAATCCGCGTCCCAGCCGGATGACCACACCGGTAATGCCGCCGTCACGCACCAGCAGGTTGGAACCGACCCCGATCACCTGCACCGGTATGTCGTCATCCAGCGCAGCCAGAAATCCGGCAAGATCCTCTTCATCAGCCGGCGAGTACAGCACATCTGCCGGGCCGCCGACGCGAAACCAGGTGAACTCTGCCAGTGGCTTGTCCAGTTCGATACGGCCGCGCACGGCCGGCAGTCTGCGCGCCAGTTGCGCGCCTGGCGTGGTCATCAACTGCCGCTCCGTTTTGCCAGGGCTTCGAGCTCTTCTGGCAACGAGTAGGCCCACTGCGTAATGTTGCCGGCGCCAAGGCAGATGATGACATCGCCACTCTCAGCGCTTTCATGGATCAGCGGCGCAAGTTCGCTGTGGTGTGAGATTGTCGACACGCTCCTGTGGCCGCGTGCGCGCAATCCATCCGCCAGTGTCATATGATCGAAACCTTCAATGGGCGCCTCTCCGGCCTCGTAAACCGGGGCCAGCACCACCTGGTCGGCATCGTTGAAACAGGAGCTAAATTCGTCAAACAGGCTCTCCAGCCGCGTGTAGCGGTGCGGTTGCATGATTGCAATAACCCGCTGGTCCGTGACACCGCGCGCCGCCTTCAACACCGCCGTTATCTCCACCGGGTGATGACCATAATCGTCGTAAACATCTATACCGTTGCATGAACCGGTCAGGGTAAAGCGGCGTTTGACGCCGGCAAATTCTGCCAGGCCCTTGCGGATCGCCTCGTCACTGACGCCCAGATTGGCCGCGACGGCAATGGCAGCGGTTGAGTTGAGCAGGTTGTGCTCGCCAGGCATGGCCAGCGTCACGTTGTCCAGGGTGCGGCTTTCACCGGTGCGGCGGTCATTGATGACCACCGAGAAGTGGCTCTTGCCGCCGGAATAGGTCACGTCCGTCAGGCGATAATCGGCCTGAGCGCTCTTGCCATAGGTGAACACCCGGCGGTCGATAACCTGGGCAATCAGCGACTGTACTTCCGGGTGATCCATGCACATAACCGCAAACCCGTAAAACGGTATGTTCTCCACGAACGTGCGGTAAGCCTCCCTGGCCTTGTCGAAAGTGCCGTAGTGATCCAGGTGCTCCGGATCCATGTTGGTGACGATGGTCACATCAGCCGGCAGCTTGACGAAGGTTCCATCGGACTCATCTGCTTCCACAACCATCCAGTCGCCCTTGCCCAGCCTGGCATTGGTGCCATAGGCGTTGATGATGCCGCCATTGATGACCGTCGGATCGATGCCGCCGGCATCCAGGAGCGCCGATACCAGCGACGTGGTCGTGGTTTTGCCGTGGGTGCCGCCAACCGCGACACAAGACTTGAACCGCATCAATTCCGCCAGCATTTCCGCCCGCCTCACCAGCGGCAGAAACCGGGCGCGCGCCTCCATCACTTCCGGATTGTCCTGCTTTACCGCGGTAGACGTGACCACGACCTGGGCGTCGCCCAGGTTCTCAGGCTGGTGACCGATGTGAACGGTGACGCCTGCCTTGCGCAGGCGGGCGACATTGTAGTTGTCCGCCATGTCGGAACCCTGCACCGTGTACCCCAGGGTCGCCATCACTTCGGCAATGCCGCTCATGCCAATCCCGCCAATACCCACAAAGTGGATTGGCCCGATATCCTGCGTCAACTTCATTCCGGTGCGGTATCCTTTGACTGTCCTGCGCGCGCCAGCTCCTCGACTTGGTCTGCCAGCAACTCGGCGGCATTGGGTCGACCGTGCGCTGACGCCGCCGATGCGGTTCTGGTAAGGTCAGCCTCGTCGAAACGCAAGCGCGTAAACACCGCAGCCGTTTCCTGCGGCGTCATTTCATTCTGCGGCATGACCCAGCCGCCGCCGGCTTTTTCCATGCTCTGGGCATTGCGCAACTGGTCGTTGTCGAGGGAATGCGGCAGCGGCACGTAAATCGCCGGCCTGCCAATCACGCCCAGTTCTGCAACGCTGGATGCGCCAGACCGGCAAATCACCAGATGGGAGCGGGCAATCAGTTCAGGCATGTCCTCAAAAAAGCTCTTGCACAGGGCGGTTACGCCGGCTGACTCATACGCCTGGCGCACCCGGTCAATATCTTCCGGCCGGCACTGCTGGGCGACCCGCAGCGTCTTGAGTACGGCTTTCGGCAGCTCGGCAATCATCTTGGGCATGAAATCTGAAAAGAACTGCGCCCCCTGGCTGCCGCCAAACACCAGCAGGTTGAATGGTTCATCCGCGCGCGACGGATCGTAGGGACATGCCGCATCAATGACCTGCTTGCGCACCGGGTTGCCGGTCAGCCTGACCCGCGCCATCTGGCTGTCCGAAAACCCGTACAGCGGTTCGAACGATGACGCGATTATCCTGGCGTTGCCCAGCCCCGCCGCAATCCGGTTGGCCCTGCCGGCCACCGCATTCTGCTCATGCACCATGGACGAAACACCGGCATAGCGCGCCGCCATCATGACGGGCAGTGAGGGATATCCGCCGAAACCGACTACAACTCTTGGCATCAGTGACTTGAACTGCTCAAGGCACTGCCGAAAGCCTGTGATCAGCTCCGAGGCTTGTCCCGGCAGCAGCCAGGGCTTGCCGAATGTCAACGTTGACGATGCAATTTCCTGCACCGAACCTTCGCGAAACCTGTCCTGCCATTCCAGTCCGCGCTTGTCGGTGAACAGGTGAACCGTCCAGCCCCGCCCCTCCAGCACAGACGCCAGCGCCTGCGCCGGAAACAGATGACCACCGGTGCCGCCCGACGCCAGAACAATTGTCCTGCCGACGTCGGCATTGGCTGTCTGGGACTCATTCATGACGCTTAGGCCGCCTTTGGAACCATGCCGCCCACTTGAGAACGAAACGCACTGCTGCGCACCCGCACACGCGAGAATGCCAACAATAACCCCATGGAGAACGCCATCGCAATCAGCGATGATCCGCCATACGAGATGAACGGCAATGTCATTCCCTTGGCCGGCAGCAGCGTCAGGTTGACGCCCAGATTGATGAACGACTGAAAACCGTACAGGCTGACCAGCCCGGTCAGTGACAATACCGCAAACGGATCGGTGACCCGCATCGCCCGCAGCAACACCCGCAACACGATAAAGCCGATAATCAAAATCAGGATGGCACTTGCGATAAACCCAAACTCCTCCCCGATGACGGCTGGAATGAAGTCAGTATGGGCATCGGGAAGTATGTGCTTTGCGCTACCGCCGCCCGGGCCGGTGCCCATCAGGCCGCCATTGTTGAACGCCTGGGTGGCCGCGTCGACCTGGAACGTGTCGTGCTTTTCAGGATCAAGGAACCGGTTGATCCGCGATGCCACATGGGGAAACGAAAGATAGGCGACAACCGCGCCCCCGCCGGCCAGTCCGGCGAGGCCGAATATCCAGATCCACGATATCCCGTAAACCAGCAGCAGCACGGCAAACACAGCCGATATCAGGACCAGCTGGCCGAAATCAGGTTGCTTGACCAGCAGGCCGGCAAGGCCCGCGAACATCGCGAAGGAAATCCACAAGCCCGGCATGTCCGGGCGCCGGATGCTCTCCGCCAGGAACCAGGCTGCAGCAACCACGAAGGCCGGCTTGGCAAATTCTGAAGGCTGAACGTTTATCGGCCCGAGATCGAGCCAGCGGTGTGCGCCTTTGATCTCCGGCCCCACGAAGATCGCCAGCAGCATCGCAGCCAAGCCCGCGAAAAAGGTCAGCAGGCAAACCCGGCGCGCCTGCGACGGTGACAGCAGCGACGTCAGCACCAGCACCACCGCGGCCGGCGCCAGGAACACAAGCTGGCGGGTGAAAAAGTGAAAATGATCAAGCCCGAGGCGAGCTGCGACCGGTGGGCTGGCCGCCATCGAGAACAACACACCGGATGCCATCAGAACCAGCACACAGCCCAGCAATACCTTGTCGACGGAAAACCACCAGTTGGCAATCAAGCCACGGTCGGAACGCGAAATCAGCATGTCTCAGGCCACCCTTGTCTGTTGCCTGACGCCGTCAAGCGCCAGCACGCACGTGCGAAAATCATCTCCGCGCACCTCGAAATTGGGATATTGGTCAAATGACGCACAGGCCGGCGACAACAGGACCGCGAGCTCGTCCAGGTCGCTGCTGTCGGTGGCAGCGTCCTGCGCCGCCTGCCGCACCGCGGCTGCCATTGTCTCGCAGATCACATAAGGCGCCCTGTGCTCAAGCGCATCTGCCAGCAGCGCGGCATCCTGGCCAATCAGATAGGCTTTTGCGATCCGGTGGAAGTACGGTTGCAGGGTGTCGATGCCGCCCTGCTTTGTCTGACCGCCGGCGATCCAGAAAATCCGCTCGAAACTGGACAACGCCTTTTCAGCCGCGTCGGCGTTGGTCGCCTTGCTGTCATTGATGAACACCACACGGCCGACCGAACCGATTTCCTCCATGCGGTGCTCAAGCCCGGGAAAGCTGTTGAACCCCTGCTCGATCTGATCGGCGTCAAGGCCCATGCGGCGCGCGATGATGTAGGCCGCACAGGCGTTCTGGGCATTGTGAGCACCGCGCAATGCCCGGGCTTTCGCAAGTGGAACAGATGAGCCGTCACGAGTGTCGGTGACCGCGTCGCCATCGGACGTGACAACGGCATTTTTCGCAGTCACGGAGAATGAAGACAATGACGTGTGCAGGGCCGCATCAGCGGCGATGCGGGCGCACCATTCGTCATCCAGCGAAATGCCGGCCAGATCGTTTTCATCCTGCAATGCAAACATGCGAGCCTTGACGTCAGCGTAGTGCTCCATATTGCCGTGGCGCTCCAGGTGATCCGGCGTGAGATTCATCAATATGCCGACATCCGGCTTCAGCGACGGCATCAGATCGATCTGGTATGACGACAACTCGATGACATAAACCCTGCCCGCAACCGGTGCCGGCAACAGCAGGGCGGCAGTGCCGATATTGCCGCCGACCGCAACGTCCAGACCCGCAGATGCCAGAACATGACCGGCCAGTGCCGTTGTCGTGGACTTGCCGTTGGTGCCGGTGATCGCCACCAGCCGGGCTCCCGTGCCGGCCAGCTCACGCGCCAGAATTTCCGTGTCACCGATAATCTCGATCCCGCAGGCCAGCGCCTTCTTGACGCTCCAGTGCGGTTCCGGATGTGTGAGCGGCACGCCCGGAGACAGCACAAAACTGTCGAGCGTGGCAAAATCGACACTGTGAAGATCAACCACCGGCAGGCCCTCTGCCCGGGCCTTGTCTGCCGCCGCCGGCGCGTCATCCCACGCCAACACCTCGGCACCGCCGCGCACCAGGGCGTCAACAGTGGCACTGCCGCTGCGTCCCAGGCCGAACACGCCGACCGTTTTGCCTTTGAAACTGTGCGCTGCGATAGTCATCTTAAGCCAACTGACCTCTAGCGCAGTTTCAGCGTGGCCAGGCCAATCAGCGCCAGCACAACCGAAATGATCCAGAAGCGGATCACGATGGTCGGCTCCTTCCAGCCCTTCTGTTCGAAATGATGATGCAGCGGCGCCATGGCGAACACCCGCTTGCCGGTGAGCTTGAACGAGGCCACTTGCACGATCACCGAAACGGTTTCCAGCACGAACAGGCCGCCGATTATGGCCAGCACGATTTCATGCTTGGCCGCCACTGCAATGGCGCCCAGCGTGCCGCCAAGCGACAGTGACCCGGTGTCGCCCATGAAAATCATGGCAGGTTGCGCATTGAACCATAAAAACCCATAACTTTACCTCATCTACACCAACTTTACTTTCCCTT
>JBCCVY010000041.1:0-14608 GCA_039194725.1 Pseudomonadota bacterium | reverse complement strand
TTCGCCGGCAGCGGGGTCTGTTAAGAGTTCTGCGGATAGGAGATGATCGACAGGTAGCGCGCCGGCAACTTGATATGGGTCTTCGGCCCGTGCGGTGCATCGGCATCGAAGAAGAAGCTGTCGCCGGGCTGCAGGATGAAGGTCTTGTCACCGTGCCGGTATTCGACTTCGCCTTCCAGCATATAGATGAATTCCATGCCGTCGTGCTGGAAATCGGGAAACGTGTCGGACTCTTCGGTCAAGGTGATCAGGTAGGGTTCGACGATGACGCCGGAAGCGTTGGATCCGATATGGCCAAGCAGGTTGTACTGATGGCCGGCCCGGGTGCCGCGCCGGTCGGCCTCGTCGCCGGTGCCGGCCTTTACGTGCACCGCTTCGCGCTGTTCCTCGAACCCGCGGAAGAATGTCGTCAACGGAATGCTCAGGGCATTGGACAGGGCCTGCAGCGTGGTGAGCGAGGGAGAGGTCACCCCGTTTTCGATTTTCGACAGCATGCCGATGGACAGGCCCGTGGTCTTGGCAAGGTCGGCAACGGTGATGTTGTGCTGGCGGCGGATGGAGCGGACTTCGCGTCCGATGGCGACCTCGAGCACTTTTTCCCGTGGCTCGCTCTTCTTGTGCGGGTCTTGAGAAAACACAGGCTTTGCGTCGCTGGAACCAGTGGCTGGCTTTTCAAGTGTTTCACTCATGGTGTCGGGGTCTTTCTTTATTCATCTTGCCGACCGTCGGAGATGATCAAAAAATACTTTGCTTCTCTGAAATCATATAATCGTGTTCACGCAAAAATCAAAATCCTCGCTTGTCTACGTGCTGTTGCGCAATCAGGATCATGGTGCGCTTGCCCCGTCTAATGAAAATTCCTGCCCTTTGGAAGAGCCTGGCGGGTGGTTTTCGTTTGCATCATATGTTCACGTTCCGTGCCGGCCTCAGCTGCGCTTTGGACAAAGTCTGCCAGTCGCCTTGGCCGCTTGATCTTGTTGCGGATGCTGTCTTGCGGATTGCGCACCTCATCGGCATTGGCAAGTCCGCCCATATCGTCTGCCAGGGTGGATATCTCTGCCAGCAGGGGCGTCAGATCCTCCATATGGTGTGCAACCACATGAATGACGCCATCTTCGCTCTGCAATCTGCCACGTACGCTGATGCACCGGCTGCCCAGAATGACCGTGCGGTATTTTTCAAACGCCTTTGGCCACACAATGATGTTGGCCACGCCGGTTTCATCCTCAATGGTTGCGAAGATGACCCCCTTGGCGGATCCGGGCCGCTGGCGCACCAGCACAAGACCGGCCACCTTCACCATGCGCCCATCGGGTATTGTCGGCAGGGCTTCGCTTTTCACATGACGCTGTTTCACCAGGCGTTGCCGCAGGAATGACAGGGGATGTGCCTTCAAGGAATAAGACAGCGACTGATAATCGTTGATGACATGCTCTCCCAGCGGCATTGGCGGTAGGCGAATGTCAGGTTCGCGCTGCAGCTCATGTGCATCTGCTGCAGCAAACAGGGGCAGGCGTTCGCTGCTGCTTAGCGGATCAAGCGCCTTTACCGCCCAAAGTGCATCGCGCCGGTTCAGGCCGATGGAACGGAAGCAGTCGGCATCGGCAAGCTTTTCAATGACCCGGCGGGTCAGCCCCGAACGCATCCACAGATCACGTACGCTGTCATAACCGCGGTTGCGATGCGCGATCAGCAGTTTTGCATCCTCTTCGCCAAACCCCTTGACCTGCTGCAGCCCCAGCCGCACCGCATGGGTGTTTTTCTGAACCGCCTGCTGCTGGCGATGCTGCCGGGACACCGGCAGCGTGCCGGCGTCCGGCTCCAGCAGCGACAGCCAGTCGGAATGGTTGATGTCGACATCACGCACGTCGACGCCATGTTCGCGGGCATCGCGGATCAGCTGGGCCGGCGCATAAAACCCCATGGGTTGCGAATTCAAGATGGCGGCGCAGAACACATCCGGATAATAACACTTCAGCCAGCACGACACATAGACCAGCAGAGCAAAGCTGGCGGCATGGCTTTCGGGGAAACCATAGTCGCCAAAGCCTTCGATCTGCTTGAAGCAGTGTTCGGCAAATTCCCGTTCATAGCCGTTTGCCACCATGCCCTCGACCATCTTGTCCCGGAATGAATTGATGGTGCCGACGCGCCTGAAAGTCGCCATGGCGCGGCGCAGCTTGTCAGCCTCGCCGGGCGAGAATTTCGCCGCCACGATGGCGATGTTCATGGCCTGCTCCTGAAACAGCGGCACTCCCAGCGTCTTGCCCAGCACCTCGGTCAGTTCCGCCTTGGGAAAGCTGACCTGCTCCTTGCCCTGGCGCCGGCGCAGATAGGGGTGCACCATGTCGCCCTGAATGGGCCCCGGCCGCACGATCGCCACCTCGATGACCAGGTCGTAATAGCACCTCGGCTTGAGGCGCGGCAGCATCGACATCTGGGCCCGGCTTTCGATCTGGAACACGCCGATCGTATCTGCGCGGCAGATCATGTCATAGGTCGCCTCATCCTCGTCGGGCAGCGAGGACAGGGTTTCGCTGCGCCCGTAATGGCTGTGCAGAAAGCTGAATGCCTTGCGGATGCAGGTCAGCATGCCCAGTGCCAGCACGTCGATCTTCAGCATGTTGAGGCTTTCCAGGTCGTCCTTGTCCCATTCGACGATGGTGCGGTCCTGCATGGCGGCATTCTCGATCGGGATGAGAGACGACAGTCGGTCCCGCGAGATGACGAAGCCGCCGACATGCTGTGACAGGTGTCGCGGAAAGCCGATGATCTGGGAGGCCAGGTCCAGCATTTGTTTCAGGTGCTTGTCGTCTGTATCGAGCCCGGCACGCCGGGCGTCTTCCAGGTCGATCTCGCGCGAATAGCTGCCCCACTTGGTGCTCGAGATAGCGGTGATCGCGTCATCGGACAGCCCGAACACCTTGCCGACCTCGCGCAGGGCAGAGCGCGACCGGTAGGAAATCACGGTGGCGGCAAGGCCGGCCTTGTCGCGCCCGTACTTGGCATAGATATACTGGATAACCTCTTCGCGCCGCTCGTGCTCGAAGTCCACGTCGATATCAGGCGGTTCGTTGCGTTCCTCGGAAATGAAGCGTTCAAACAGCAGGTCAACCTTGCCGGGATCGACCTCGGTGATGCCAAGGCAGTAACAGATGGAAGAATTGGCGGCCGATCCGCGTCCCTGGCACAGGATGTTCTTCGATCGCGCAAAGCGCACGATGTCATAAACGGTGAGGAAGTAGGGGGCATAGTTTAGCTTTGCAATCAGCCTGGTTTCATGGGCGACGGCGTCAATGACCTTTTGCGGTGCGCCATCGGGATAGCGCCTGCTCAGGCCGATTGCGGTCAGTCTTTCCAGGGCTTCCTGTGACGGCAGGGGCCGGTTGCCGAGTTCTTCAAACACCGGGTCTTCCGGGTATTGATAACGCAACTCGTCAAGCGAGAATTCAATCTGTGCAAACAGCTTCGCGGTGTTCTCGACTGCATGCTCATGCCCCTTGAACAGGCGTAGCATTTCCGCCGGCGGGCGCAGGTGCCTCTCCGCATTGGGTTCAAGCCGGGTGCCGATGGAGGCCAGGGTCTCGTGCTCGCGAATGCAGGTCAGCACGTCCTGCAGCGGGCGCCGGTCCGGGTGGTGATACAGCACATCGCCAATGGCGACGAGCGGGACCTGATGGTCGGCGGCCAGCTTCGCAATTACGGACAGCTTGCGCTGGTCGATCGTATTGTGATTGCGCATGGCTGCAACATGCACGTGGTGAGGAAAGGCTTTGGCCAGTTTTTCAAGACAGCTGTGCAGCATCTCGTCGGCACGTTGCGGTACCAGTGCCATCAGCAGTTCACCACCATTGTCCAGCAGGTCCTGCAGGTAGAGTTCGCATCCACCCTTGACCGTGCGTCGCTTGCCCAGCGTGAGCAGTTCGCAAAGCTGCCCCCAGCCTGCGCGGTCTTTCGGCCACACCAGGATGTCCGGCGTCGTGTCGGCAAACACCAGGCGGCAGCCCGGCGCATAGGCCAGCCCGGCTTCTTTTGCCGCCATGTGCCCGCGCACGACACCTGCCAGGGAATTGCGGTCGGTGATGCAAAGCCCGCTCAGCCCCAGATGCTGCGCCTGCACAACCAGTTCTTCCGGATGGGAGGCGCCGCGCAGGAACGAGAAATTGCTGCTGCATGCCAGTTCGCAGTATCGGGTCATGAGAACAGCCCGTGCATATACCAGTCCGGCCGTGCGGTTTCGCGGTCATACAGCCCGTATCGAAACAGCCAGAAACGATAACCTTGCGTGTCCTCGACACGAAAATAATCCCGGCTCAGGCTGGCCCGCCCGTCACGCCACCATTCACAGGCAATCCGCTCCGGGCCTTCCGAGCGGGCGATTTCATACAGCACCTTGCGCCAGCGGAACCGGCTTGGCGGGCTGTCGGGCACCTGGGCAATGGCATCTATGGGCTCCGGTCTTTCCAGCAGCACCAGGGGCCGGGTCGGTGTGCGGGCAGGGCCGGGCAATACAATCTGCTCCGGGTCGGTTTTGCCGTCGCGTCCGCACACCGGCACAAGGGCAAACCGGCGCTCCGGAATATGGGTGTCGGTGAAGGAAAACTGCAACACCCGGTCGCGCCCCAGCCGGGCCCCCAGCCGGTCGATGAGGGCATCGTATCCGTCACCGGCATCCCTGCGCTCAACCAGGTCATGCTGGCCGCCATTGAACGGATCTGCCTGCAGGATGTTGAGCCGTACGATGTCAAACCCGAAGCCTGCATCCAGATCGGTGTGCAGCCTGGCCAGGCGTTCATGGAACAGTGCGGCGATGCGCTCTGCATCGCGCAGCGGATTGGACGCGTGAACGCTGAGCGACTGGACTTCGCCGTCAACCCGAAACAGTTTTAGCTCGCATGTCCTGACGCCGAGATCGCGGCGCTCCAGCAAGGCAATGATGTTGCCGGCCAGAAGGCCGATGCAGCGCTTGATGTCGTCTTCATGCACAATCGGGTCTGCAAAGCGTTTCTCCGATGCCAGCTCGGCAACCGGCATGAGCGGTGAAATGATCTCGTCCTGACGGCCCGACGCCTGATCCAGCCTGTCGAGCAACTCGGCGCCGAAGCGTGCCGTCAGCGGTGCGCGCGGTACCTCGGCAATGCAGCCAATGGTCTTGAAGCCGACCCGGCCAAGGCTCTTCACAAGCGCAGCGTCAAGGCGAAGGGCGGCAAGCGGCAGGGGGCTGATGGCGTTTTCATGCTGATCGCGGGCGATAATCCGTTCAGTGCCGTACCGCGCCATCGCCCATGCCGCACCGGCGGTATCTGCAAGGCAGGCGCGGACGGTGAACCCCTGCGCCGCAAGCCGGGTTTCGATGTCGGCAATGAAGCTTGCCTCTCCGCCAAACAAGTGGGTGCATCCCGTGACATCCATCAGCAGGCTGTCGTCACCATCCAGTGCAACCAGTGGCGTGTAGCGTTCGCACCATGCTGCAAGCGAGCCAAGCAGCTTGCGCTCTGCCGCCCGGTCTCTTGAATGGCACTCAAGATCAGGCACCAGGGCCCGGGCATCGCTCAGGCTTTGCCCGTTGAAAATGCCTGCATGCGCCGCATGCGCTTCATGCGCCACGATGCGAACGGCATTGTTTTCCGTATCCGCAACGGCAATCGGCGGGGCGTCAGGACGCGCGTTCAAGATCCACGACTTGCCCCATTTCAACCGGGCGATCCGGTCTGTGGGCAGATGCGTGAATGCGATGGACGCGATGCGTTGTTTCAAGGCTCGATGTGCCATCCTCAAAGGCTCGGCTTTCCGGGTTCCATACCAAAGTCCATTGTCCTGTGCGTCCGTGGCGGTTGCGTTCAAGTGTCTGCGCATGACGCGCCTGTCCGGGTCCGTGTTCAAAATCGGCATCAGCTCTCGAAGGCATGATTTCCACATGCCAGCGGGTGGCTGCCGCGCTGGCTTCTTCGGCGCCGCTTTGCCGCAGCACGCAAACCAGCACGCCGCTTTCGCGGGCCCGCAGCATCAACCGGCGTGTGGCGGTCATGTCAAACGGCTTCGGATTGCCCTTGACCTGAAAAACCACCGCTGAAAGATCGCAGCATTTGGCGGCCTGGTCAGCCGACCACAAGGCATCCTGCAGGGTGATCGGGCGTACGAAAATCACCCGCTTCGGATCGATGCCGTGCTCGTTCAGTCCATCGGGAAAGGGCAGGCCAGAATCAACCGATGCCGCAGGGTCGATCACCCACAGGAACTTCTTCGCACCCTGCTTGCCGAATTGCGCAGCCAGTCCCAGCGCAAATCCGGCGGCACAGGCGAAATCACGTGCCAGGGAGCACCGCACTTCATGCAGCGCACTGGTGCAAATGCCGCCGTTCAGATGCTGGTCCAGCGCCGGAATGCCAAATGATGCACCGGGCTGACAAGCTGTCTCCCCAGGTCCGGGAGACAGGCTTTGAGCCAGGTTCTTTGCGGCATCCGCAATGCGTTTATGGGCAATCGCGGCCATCCCTTGCGATCCTTTGGCAATATAATTGTTCTTGTTTTGTTCTAGTAAAGCCAACTGACATGAATGAGTCAAGAGGGACGGGCGTTGGGTGGTGTTTCAGCTTGATTTTCAGGCCTCACCATCTCGACCCTCATTCACCATTCCGCCGCGATGGCCGATGACATTCCAGAGCCACCGTGTCCGCGCTTAACCGCGCGGCCAGCTTGTCTTGGTTTGTCCCAACGTAAATTGTCTTCCCTGGTGATGATCAATTCATGAAGTGTTGTTTTCTGAAAATTACTCTGCCCTGAAATCGGTTACGGCCCCACGTCAGCGGCGATAGCAAGAGGTGCGCAGACATGAACATAGGCAATCTTCTTGTCGCCAAAGGCCTTGCTTCTCCGGAAGCCATCAATCAGGCAATCGATCATCAAAAGGTCAATGGCGGTCGTCTTGGCGACAGCATCGTTGCCCTTGGTTTCTTGACCAAGTCACAAATCGACACGGTACTTGCAGATGCGCCGCAGGTGCCGACGACGCTGGAGGACACCGGTATCGATGCCGTGTTTCTTTTAGAGTTGGCCATCAAGGGCATGTACGCAGAAAACATCGAAACTGCGTCGCAAATGGCAAAGGCCATGAAACTGTCCAGCACGGTTGTGGAGCAGCTTTTGCAGACAGCCAAGGAGCGCAAACTTGTAGAAGCGTTGGGCTCTGCAGCCGGGGAAGGGCTAAGCCGGGAAATGCGCCTGACGCTCACCCGCGCCGGGCGCGAGTGGGCGGCCGATGCGTTGAGCCGCGGTCAGTATTTCGGGCCGGCACCGGTTTCTCTCAAAAACTACCAGGACAGGATCCTGCAGCAACGGGTCACCAATGAAGTGGTGACGCGTCAGAGACTGGACGAGGCATTTTCCAACCTTGCGATGACGGAACGGTTCGTGAGCCGGCTGGGGCCCGCGGTCAATTCGGGAAACGCCATCCTCATCTACGGACCTGCGGGAAATGGCAAGACGACGATTGCCGAGATCGTCGGCAACATCTTCCAGAACGTCATCTATGTTCCTTACTGCGTGGAGATCAATGGCGAGATCATGAGGGTTTTCGATCCGGCCATTCACCGCCCGGTGGCTGATGCGCCCATCCAAAATGACGCTTCGCGCCTGCGCCGCAGCCGCATCGACCCGCGTTGGGTTGCATGCGAACGGCCGATGGTGATGACCGGCGGCGAATTGACGATAGAGATGCTCGATCTCAAGTTTAACCCGGTATCAAAATTCTATGAGGCGCCACTTCATATCAAGGCCCTGAACGGTACATTCCTGATCGATGATTTCGGTCGCCAGCGTGCCAAACCTGAAGACATCCTCAACCGCTGGATCGTTCCATTGAATAGCCGTGTCGACTATCTCACGCTTCACACTGGCAAAAGCGTGATGATACCTTTCGACGAAATCGTGATTTTCTCCACCAACATGCATCCTGACGATCTCATGGATCCGGCCTTCCAGCGCCGCATCAGCTACAAGCTTGAAACTGTTGAGCCGCCGGAAGATCTTTTCCGCAACGTATTTGTTGGCATGGCGGAAAAACACGGACTGGCGGTTACCGATCAGGTTTTCAGCCATGTTATTGGCGGTATCAGGCAAAATGACGTACCGCTGGCCTATTTCCAGCCGAAATTCATCGTGGAGCAGGTGCTGGCATCTTGCAAATTCGAAGGCACCAAGCCCCAGTTCACCGCCGATAACATAGATGATGCTCTCGCAAACCTGTTCGTCAAGAAATCAGACGGCACAATGTTCGGGGTTAAGAGGAGCTAGCGCAAATTCCGCTGGGCTCAGGGCAGCCTGCAACCAGGCATACCACCTGGTTGCGGACTAGGCCTGGATTCTGAAGCCAGGGTTATTCTAGCGTCGGGTCACCACGACTTCCAGATAGGCCGACGGTACCACCATGGTGCCGTCATCTGCCACGTTGTTGCGTGCGATCAGGTCAAGCAAATCTTCGCTCAACGATGCGCGGGCGTCGGCATCCAGCGCACCGAAAGCCTTGTGGGTGGGCCCGTAGAAGTCGCGGAAAATTTCCAGCCAGTGATCCGGCGAGCGGTATCTGAAAGCAAAGTCCCGCTCCATGATCTTGATGTCGGAACTGGTATCACCGAACAGCTCTTCAAGCCGCTGCCTTGTGCCCCACAGTGACGGCGACTGCACACCTACAGGCGGTGGCATATAGCGACCGATGACCTTGAACAGCGCCCCGATGAAACTGTCCGGCGTCCAGTTGGCGAGGCCAATCTTGCCGCCGCTTCTGCATACCCTGAGCATTTCAGCCGCGGCCTTGTTCTGGTTGGGCGTGAACATCACCCCGAATGTCGAGGCGACTGCATCGAAGCTTGCATCCGCAAACGGCAGCTCTTCGGCATCGGCGACCTGGAAACTGACATCAAGGCGTTCGGTATTAGCGCGTTGCTTGCCGCGCTCCAGCAGGCTTGCAACGTAGTCGGTTGAGGTGACGTCTGCCCATCTGCGCGCGGCCGCCAGAGTGAAATTGCCGTTGCCGGCTGCAACATCCAGCACCTTCTGGCCTGAACGCAGGTCCATCGCCTCGGCAAGGTTCTCGCCGACAATCTGCAGCGTCGTGCCGACGATCGCATAGTCACCTGAAGACCATGCTGCATTCTGTTTGGCCTTGATTGCGCTAAAATCCGGTTGGGTGATCTGATCCATCACAGTTTCCTCTATGTTGTCCGGTCGACACCATGCCAACCGGGGGCAGTCAATCTCGTGAACCAATTCATGAGATTGACTGCCTGTTTGAGGTCACCCTGATCGAAAACGTATTAGCATGCTTGCAGACGGGACTTAGAAAATCTGCAGAAACCATGCATAATTGTGCAGAGTGAGAAATCGCACATTGTTGGGGTTGTGGTTTGAGCAAATTGCGCCCTGCAAGGTTCACGGACGGTAGAAGGCATCGTGATTTACAGGTTTGACAACTTCGAGCTCGATAGCGATCGCTTTGAACTGCGTTCAGGCGGTGTGCCGCGCAAGGTCGAACCACAGGTGTTCGCACTGCTCGAGCTGATCGTCTCCAACCATGCCAGGCTGGTGACCAAGGACGAGATCAACCTGCACGTCTGGGGCGGCAGGGTGGTGTCGGAAGCAGTGGTCAACAGCCGGATCCGCATGGCCCGTCAGGTCATTGGCGACGACGGCAAGGCTCAGAAGCTGATCCGCACGGTGCATGGCCGCGGTTTCCGGTTTGTCGGTGACGTTGAAGCCGTGGACACAATTCCCGCTGCAGGGTCACCCAGCCCCAACCACAATACCGTTGCCGCATCTCAGGAGGTTGAAAGTCCAGGCGCGGCTGCAACCGTTGGGCGCCCGTCGATTGCCGTGCTGCCGTTGCAGGTGCTGACCCCTGACGAACGCTTCGGCACCCTCGGCGACGCGGTGTCCCAGGAAGTCATACTGGAACTGTCCAGGTTGCACTGGCTATTCGTTATCGCCCGCGGTTCGACGTTCAGGTTCCGCGACGCCGGCGTCGACATCGCCGAGGCCGGCCGGATACTTGGCGCACGCTACGTGCTGACCGGAACCATTGCGTTCCGCGACCGCACCAGCATCGTAACGGTCGAACTGTCCCATGCGCCAGACGGCCAGACGGTGTGGGCAGACCGGTTTGAAAGTTCCATGGACGACCTGTTGCAATTGCGCTCGACCATATCGGCCAACATTGTCACTGCCATTGAAACCCGCATTCAGGTCAAGGAGGCCATCGAGGCTGCCAAGCTGCCAACCGAAAACCTGGATGCCTGGTCGGCTTATCATCGCGGACTGTGGCACATGTATCGCTTCAATCCGCATGACAATGCGATAGCAACCCGAATGTTCGACCGTGCTGTGTCGGCTGACCACGGCTTTGCCCGCGCCCACGCAGGACTGTCCTTCACCCACTTCCAGAACGCGTTCCTCGGACATGCCGGAGACCATGGCGAACAAAGAAACCTGGCCCGGCTGTATGCCGAAAAAGGTCTGCAGCTTGATCCGTTCGATCCGTTCGTGAACCTGATGATGGGCCGGTCGCAGTGGCTGTCCGGTGAACTGGATGCCGGTGTGCCCTGGCTTGAGAGAAGTGTGGAACTCAGTCCGAACTACGCCTTTGCCATCTACAACCGGGCCTTGCTTGGCGCCTTGATGGGCGACGGGCAGACCAGCCAGGACAACATCATGAAGGCGATATCGCTGAGCCCCATCGATCCGCTCAACTACGCCATGCTGGCAACCCGCGCCGTGTCACATATCGTGCGCGGCGATTATCAGGCGGCAGCCGGATGGGCCGAGCGGGCCACCAAGGCCCCCAACGCCCACATACACATTCACGCCATTGCGGCACTTGCCCATGAACTGGCCGGCAAGGCCGAGCTTGCCAGGTACCATGCCGACATCGTCCACCAGTGCAACCGGGCTTATTGTCAGGACGATTTCTTCAAGGCCTTCCGGTTCACTGAAGAGGATATGCGCCGGCGCGCCCAGGCAGCCCTGGCCAGGCTCAACCTGTGAACGGTCGACCGATTTGCACCTGGCAGGCGTGCGTAAAATTTGTGCAGCGCAGTAAATTTCATGCATTCTTGAAGGCGAATTTCCTCGGCTTGAAGCAGGTTCTCTGCTAACGTCAATATTTTTAATTATTGAAATCAGACTCTTAAACAATAATTTGTGGACGGGTGGATCATGTCTGAAGTTTGGCATGCACCTTGAAATGCATGTTGCGTCGCAAAATACAAACGCGGGAGACGCAACATGTTCAAGTCAGGGATAATCCGGTCAGGCTACAAGGCCGCTCTCATGGGCGCAGCGCTGATGTCCACATCAGCAATGGTGTCGGCAGAAGAAACAATCAAGGTGGGGGTGCTGCATTCCCTGTCGGGCACCATGGCGATTTCAGAAACAACCCTGAAGGACGTCATGCTGATGCTGATCGAGGAGCAGAACAAAAAGGGTGGTCTGCTTGGCAAGAAGCTTGAAGCCGTGGTCGTTGATCCGGCATCCGACTGGCCGCTGTTCGCCGAGAAGGCCCGGGAGCTTCTGGAAAAGGAAAAAGTCTCTGCCGTGTTCGGTGCGTGGACATCGGTTTCACGCAAATCGGTTCTCCCGGTGTTTGAGGAGCTCAATGGCCTGCTGTTTTACCCAGTCCAGTACGAAGGCGAAGAGAGCTCGAAGAATGTGTTTTACACCGGTGCGGCGCCCAACCAGCAGGCAATCCCCGCCGTTGACTATCTGATGAGCGAAGAGGGCGGCTCGGTACAGCGCTGGGTTCTGGCCGGCACTGACTATGTCTATCCGCGCACCACCAACAAGATCCTGGAAGCTTACCTGAAATCCAAGGGTGTGGCTGCAGAAGACATCATGATCAACTACACGCCGTTCGGACATTCCGACTGGCAGACCATAGTCTCGGACATCAAGAAATTCGGTGCCGCCGGCAAGAAAACCGCCGTGGTGTCGACAATCAATGGCGACGCCAATGTTCCGTTCTACAAGGAGCTGGGCAATCAGGGGGTCAAGGCGGAGGACATCCCCGTAGTCGCTTTCTCGGTTGGTGAGGAAGAGTTGGCCGGGCTCGATACCGGTCCACTGGTCGGTCACCTAGCCGCATGGAACTATTTCCAGAGTGTCGAAGCACCGGTGAACGCAAGCTTCGTGAAAACCTGGAAGGCTTTCATCAAGGACGAGAAGCGCGTCACCAACGACCCCATGGAAGCTCACTACATCGGTTTCAACATGTGGGTCGAGGCAGTGAAGAAAGCCGGTACCACCGATCCCGACGCGGTCGGCCAGGCAATTATTGGAGTAACGGTACCCAACCTGTCTGGCGGATACTCGGCCATGATGCCGAACCATCACATCACCAAGCCGGTCCTGATCGGAGAAATCCAGGCTGACGGCCAGTTTGAAACGGTCTGGGAAACGTCTGGTCTCGTCGTCGGTGACGCCTGGTCCGACTACCTGGATGGCTCCAAGGACCTGATTTCGGATTGGCGGGCGCCGATGTCGTGCGGCAACTACAACGTCAAGATTGGCAAGTGCGGCGGTCAGGGAAGCTAACAGTACATCCTCCCAACTTATGGGGGCAGTCTCGTCACATCACCGTGGCTGTCCCCTTTTTTCTCTCAAGGTTTTTAGTCCCGCCGAGGCCTGATGTTCCGTAGATGATGCTGTTTCGCAACATAGCCGTTCTGGTTGCCAGCCTGCTCGTTGCCGGTTTCCTGGTGATTGGTTCTGTTGAGGCGGCCGGACTTGATACGGCCGTTTCCGGCCTGAAGGAAAAGAGTTTCTCAAAGCGCCTCAAGGCAGTTGGCGATATTGCAGCAACCGGCCATGAACGAGCCGCCGATATTCTCAACGCCCTGGTCGGCAGCAAGGCCTTTGTCGCCGCGCCCGACAGCAGGGTCGTCATTCCTGACGGAGCCAGTCCGGGCACTTATATCGATGCCATAACCGGAGAAAATCTCGGCGTTATAGATCCTGGTGCATTGAAGAAAGTCCGGATCAACAATCGAATGCGCGGTGCCATTCGCGATGCGCTCGGCAGTTTGACATTGCGGTCTAGAGACAGGGGCCGCCGTCTCGCGGCGGCCCGAACCATGATTGCATCGCCGGATGCGGCCGCGCTCGAGAACCTGAATGCTGCAATTGCAGAAGAAACCGACACCGAAGTGAAGCTGGCCATGCAGCGCGCGCGGGCCGCCTCGGTGCTGGCATCCAGTGCGCCGGACGCAGACAAGCTTGCTGCAATCAAACTGGTCCAGGCGATGGGCAATCAGCAGGCAATCAGCTTGCTGGCTCCGGTTGCAGCGGGCGAGGCGAGCGCCGTGGCCGACAGTGCCAAAGCTGCAATCGCAGCCATCAACAGCACGCTCGCTGTCTGGCGCAATGCGCAGAACGTCGTTTACGGTTTGAGCCTCGGCTCTGTGCTGCTGCTGGCGGCAATTGGCCTGGCGATTACGTTCGGTGTCATGGGTGTCATCAACATGGCGCATGGCGAAATGGTCATGCTGGGCGCTTATGTCACCTTCATGGTGCAGGAGGTGATCCGGCAGGCCATGCCCGGACTGTTCGACTGGTCACTGCTGATTGCCCTGCCGCTGGCGTTCGCGCTGACCGGTCTGGTCGGCATTGCCATGGAACGCGGCATCATCCGGTTTCTGTATGGCCGTCCGCTGGAGACGTTGCTGGCGACCTGGGGTGTGTCGCTCATCCTGCAGCAGGCCGTCAGAACCATTTTCGGGCCCAACAATCGCGAAGTGGGCAATCCGTCTTGGATGTCCGGTTCGCTGGAACTCGGGCAGCTTACTCTGACCTGGAACCGGCTTTACATCATTGCATTTGCCCTTACGATCTTCGCGCTCTTGTTTCTGGCGATGCGGTTCACCGGTTTTGGCCTGCAGATGCGCGCCGTCGTGCAGAACCGTCGGATGGCCGGCTCCATGGGCATTCGCACCAAATGGATCGACGCACTGACATTTGGTCTCGGTTCCGGCATAGCCGGTCTGGCAGGTGTGGCCATCAGCCAGATCGATAATGTCAGCCCCAATCTGGGGCAGAGCTACATTATCGACAGTTTCATGGTCGTTGTGTTCGGCGGTGTCGGCAACCTGTGGGGTACTCTGGTCGGAGCGCTGACGCTCGGCATCGCCAACAAGTTCATGGAACCTTTTGCTGGCGCCGTTCTGGCAAAGGTCCTGATACTGGTGTTTATCATACTGTTTATTCAGAAACGTCCGCGTGGCCTGTTTGCACTCAAGGGCAGGGGTGCGGAATCATGATCACCGCCATGCTGATGCGGGCGCTCGGCCGGCAGGCCGTTTGGTTTTTGACGCTGATTGCGGTGATCGCCGTCGCAGTTCCGGTCATGCATCTGGCCGTGCCGCCCGATCACCCCCTGCACCTGTCCGGGTATGCGGTGGCCTTGATGGGCAAGTATCTGTGTTTTGCACTGCTGGCGCTTTCGGTCGACCTGATCTGGGGGTATTGCGGTATCCTCTCGCTGGGCCACGGCGCTTTATTCGCTCTCGGTGGTTATTCCATGGGCATTTACCTGATGCGCCAGATCGGCAGCCGCGGGGTATATGCA
>JBCCVY010000040.1:0-14938 GCA_039194725.1 Pseudomonadota bacterium | reverse complement strand
CGATAGCCTTGCTTGTCGGTGACCCAGCCCAACGGGCCGAAATTCGTCATGCGAACCGACAGCGGTTTGCCGGACCGCGGCATCGACGGCGTGTAAAACGGACACTCGGCCACCAGTTCACGCAGGGTTGCCACCAGCGCCGCCTGCGCGTCACGGTCCAGATAACCGGGGAATATTTGAATCCCATCAATTTGCATCTTGTTACAACACTGTCTTGATGCCTGCGCCAAGCCTCCCTATATAGCGTCTCGAACGCCGGACGTAACGCCTGATTGCCGCAAGGCTGGCGATGTCCGGAATGTCAGGAAGCAACTGGAGTCTGTTACCGGCGGAACCGGATACCCATGCGCCGATAGTGAAGGGCATGGCAACAGACGGCCTAATGGAGGGCATTATGGGTAAGGTAATCGGAATTGACCTTGGAACCACAAACTCGTGTGTTGCGGTCATGGAGGGCGGAAGCCCAAAAGTAGTTGAGAATGCCGAAGGTGCGCGTACCACACCTTCTATCGTCGCCTTTACCGGTGATGACGAGACGCTGGTAGGTCAGCCTGCCAAGCGCCAGGGTGTCACAAACCCTGAAAACACATTCTTCGCCATCAAGCGCCTGATCGGACGGCGCATGGACGACCCGATGGTTGAAAAGGACAAGAAGCTGGTTCCCTATGCCATCGTCAAGGCTGACAACGGCGATGCATGGGTTGAATCCATGGGCAAGAAATATGCGCCTTCGCAGATCTCCGCCATGACGCTTCAGAAAATGAAGGAAACCGCTGAGCGCCATCTTGGCGAAAGCGTCACCCAGGCGGTGATCACGGTTCCGGCCTACTTCAATGACAGCCAGCGCCAGGCCACCAAGGATGCCGGCAAGATTGCCGGCCTCGAAGTGTTGCGCATCATCAACGAGCCGACTGCGGCCGCACTTGCCTATGGCCTCGACAAGAAGGATGCCGGCACCATCGCTGTATATGACCTGGGCGGCGGCACCTTCGACGTGTCGATCCTGGAAATCGGTGACGGCGTGTTTGAAGTGAAGTCGACCAACGGCGACACGTTCCTCGGCGGTGAAGACTTCGACATGCGCATCGTCGACTATCTCGCCGACGAGTTCAAAAAGGAAAACAGCATTGATCTGCGCGAAGACAAGCTGGCCCTGCAGCGCCTGAAGGAAGCGGCTGAGAAAGCCAAGATCGAGCTGTCGTCTGGCACCCAGACCGAAATCAACCTGCCGTTCATCACCGCGGATGCGTCCGGTCCCAAGCACCTGACCTTGAAAATGACCCGCGCCAAGCTGGAATCGCTGGTGGATGATCTCATCCAGCGCACCGTCGGACCGTGCAAGTCGGCCCTCAAGGATGCCGGACTGAAAGCATCCGACATTGACGAAGTTGTTCTGGTCGGCGGCATGACCCGCATGCCGAAGGTTATCGAAACGGTCAAGTCGTTCTTCGGCAAGGAGCCGCACAAGGGCGTTAATCCGGACGAGGTCGTGGCCATCGGTGCTGCCATCCAGGCCGGCGTGCTGCAGGGCGAGGTCAAGGACGTGCTGCTGCTCGACGTGACGCCACTGTCACTGGGCATCGAAACCCTGGGTGGTGTGTTCACCCGGCTGATCGACCGCAATACGACCATTCCGACCAAGAAGAGCCAGGTGTTCTCGACGGCTGACGACAACCAGACCGCCGTGACCATCCGGGTGTTCCAGGGTGAGCGTGAAATGGCACAGCACAACAAGATGCTGGGCAATTTCGACCTGATGGGCATTCCGACCGCACCACGCGGCGTGCCGCAGATCGAGGTCACATTCGACATCGATGCCAACGGTATCGTCAACGTGTCGGCCAAGGACAAGGCGACCGGCAAGGAGCAGCAGATCCGCATTCAGGCATCTGGCGGCCTGTCCGACGAAGAAGTCGAAACAATGGTCAAGGACGCGGAAAGCCACGCTGAGGAAGACAAGAAGAACAAGGAGATGGTGGAAGCCAAGAACCATGGCGAAGCCCTGATCCATTCGACTGAGAAGTCCTTGTCTGAACACGGCGACAAGATTTCCGAAGCCGACCGGTCGGCCGTGACCGCTGCCATCGACGATCTCAAGTCAGCTCTTGAAGGCGACAGTGCCGAAGAGATCCAGACCAAGACCAACACACTGTCGCAAGCCGCTATGAAGCTTGGTGAAGCCATGTATCAGGCTCAGGCCGAGGCGGCCGCGGAAGCCGACAGTGAATCCGGTGAAGGCGGAGACGCGCCGGAAGAAGACATCGTCGATGCGGACTTCGAAGAGGTCCGGGACGACGAAGACGACAAAAAGGCATCCTGAGGACGTCAATGTCATTGAAAATCGCTCTGGAGCCCTGTTGGCTCCAGAGTGCATTTTGGATGACCCCCGCGGAGGTTGCATTCTCGGCACATACCCGCGATGGTCTTCGGGGCAACCAGCAAGCAGGCTGAGTACAAAATGGCGAAACGAGATTATTACGAGGTGCTGGGCGTCGGCAAGAACGCCGATGACAAGGAGCTGAAAAGCGCCTTTCGCAAAATGGCGAAACAGTACCATCCCGACGCCAATCCCGGCGACAGTTCAGCAGAGCAGAAATTCAAGGAAGTCAGCGAAGCCTACGAGGTTCTGAAGGAGCCGCAAAAGCGCGCTGCCTATGATCGCTTCGGCCATGCCGCTTTCGAAGATGGCCGCGGCGGCGCAGGCGGACCCGGATTCGGTCCGGAGTTCTCCTCCTCCATGTCCGACATTTTCGAAGACCTGTTCGGCGAGTTCATGGGTGGTGGTGGCCGGCGCGGCGGCGGGCGCGGCGGCAGCAATGCCGCACGGGGTTCGGACCTTCGCTATGACATGGACATCTCGCTGACCGATGCCTATGCCGGCAAGTCGGCGCAGATCCGCGTGCCGACATCTGTCACTTGCGAAGTTTGTGATGGCACCGGCGCCAAGCCGGGCACCAGCCCGACCACCTGTCCGACCTGCAACGGCCAGGGCGCGGTGAGGTCGTCATCCGGTTTCTTCACGGTTGAACGGGCCTGCCCGACATGTCAGGGCCGGGGCACCGTGATCTCCGATCCATGCACGAACTGTTCCGGCCAGGGCCGGGTGCAGAAGGAACGCACCCTGTCGGTGAACATTCCTGCCGGCGTGGAAGACGGTACCCGCATCCGGCTTGCCGGTGAAGGCGAGAGCGGCGTGCGCGGCGGCCCGTCCGGCGATCTGTACATCTTCCTGTCGATCAAGCAGCACGAGTTCTTCCAGCGCGATGGCGCCGACCTGTTTTCCCGGGTGCCCATCTCGATGACGTCCGCTGCCCTGGGCGGCGAAATCGAAGTGCCGACCATCGACGGCAAGAAGGCGCGGGTGACCATTCCCGAAGGCACCCAGGGCGGCAAGCAGTTCCGCCTCAAGGGCAAGGGCATGCCGGTTCTGCGCTCAAGCCAGCACGGCGACATGTATATCCAGGTCAGCGTCGAGACGCCGGTCAACCTGACCCGCAAACAAAAGGAACTGCTGCGCGAGTTTGAAAGCCAGGCCAAGGACAACTCTCCCCAGTCGGCCGGGTTTTTCACCAAGGCGCGCTCGTTCTGGGACAGTTTCGGCAGTTAGATCAAATTTCAAAGCGATCAGTTTTGTGATTTTTGATCAATCCAATCGAAAATCATACTGATCCAGTGCAGGGAGACACCTGAATGGCCAAGGGATACTGGATTGCGCACGTCACCGTGACGGACCCTGATCAGTACAAGCACTACGCCGACGCAGCACCCGAGGCATTCAAGAAATACAATGCCCGCATGCTGGCCCGTGGCGGCCAGCATTCCCAGATGGAAGGCACCGGCAAGGCGCGCAATGTGGTGGTTGAGTTTGACAGCTACCAGGACGCGGTCGACTGCTTCAACAGTGACGAATACCAGGCGGCGCGCGCCAAGCGCATCGGTGCCGGTGACGCCGACATCGTCATCGTCGAAGGCATCTAGGATAGGAAATCTGGGTCTACGCCTGCCCGAAGCGTTTGGTCAGGGCCGACAGGCCGGCCGTGTAGATGCCGGAAATTATTTTTTTCGCGGTTTCGTCGTCCGCGCCGTCGGCGTCGAACTCGCCTGACCAGTCGACCGTGCATCTGCCGTCGTCACCGGCTGTCACCTTGATCGTCGACAGGTAACCGGAAACCGGCAACGGACCGTCCACTATGGAATAGCTCTGGCTCATGGTTTCATCGCTGTGAGCCTCGAGCTTCTCCGTCAGCACGCCACCACCTGAAATGTTGATGACACGTATCGTGTCCTCGCCGCGGTTTTCCGTTGTTGATGTCACCGCCGCAGGATGCCATTCGGCCAGATTTCCAAAATCACTGATTGCCGCCCAGACTTCGGCGGCTCCGGCACTCAACACAGCAGATTCGTGAACATTCAACATGATAAGCAACTTCCCCATTTCAATCAGATTAGCCAAGTCTGCCCGCTGCAACCGCCATTGTCCATCGCACAAATAACAAAGCACTGCAGCAACTGACCCTAGGCATTGCGGCCAGACACTGGTATCACATCCGGCAAATTCAAACTTCAATGAACGGGTCCTTGGAAAATGCTCAAGCTTGTTGTTGCAGGTGCCGGCGGACGCATGGGTCAGACGCTGACCCGGCTCATTCACGAGCATGCGTCGTGTGAAGTCGCAGGTGGCCTTGAACCAAAAGGCTCGCCTCTGGTCGGCAAAGACCAGGGAGCGGTGGCCGGCCTGGGCGACATCGGCACGCTGATCTCTGACGATCCGCTCGCGGTGCTGGCCAAGGCCGATGCGATAATCGACTTCACCGTGCCCGCGGCCAGCGTCGCACTGACCGGCATCGCGGCGCAGGCGCGCATTGTCCATGTCATCGGCACCACCGGTTTCAGCGCAACCGACGAGGCCGCCATAGACGCCGCCTCACGGCACGCGCGCATCGTCAAGTCCGGCAATATGAGCCTCGGGGTCAATCTTCTCGCTGCCATCACCAGGCAGGTGGCGGCGTCGCTGGACGACAGCTTTGATATCGAGGTGGTGGAAATGCACCATCGCCACAAGGTCGATGCGCCGTCCGGCACCGCCCTGCTGCTGGGCGAGGCGGCAGCACAGGGCCGGAACACCGACCTTGCCAAACATTCCGTGCGCAGCCGCGATGGCCATACCGGAGCTCGCAAGGGCGGCGATATCGGGTTCGCAACCCTGCGCGGCGGCAGCGTGGTTGGCGAGCACAGCGTGATATTTGCCGGGCAGTCGGAGCGCATCGAGCTGTCTCACAAGGCCGAGTCGCGGGAGATTTTTGCAAACGGCGCCATCAAGGCGGCGCTGTGGGCCCATGATCAGAAACCCGGGCTGTATTCAATGACGGACGTGCTTGGCATCGGCACCTGACAACACCCACAAAAGAAGGCGGTATAACACATGAGCGGAACCCTTGTGCTGGTCCGGCACGGACAAAGCGAATGGAACCTGAAAAACCTGTTCACCGGCTGGGAGAACCCCGGCCTGACAGACAAGGGCGTGGAGGAAGCACACACGGCAGGGCGCAGTCTGAAGGCCGAAGGGCTGGTCTTCGATATTGCCTTCACCAGCGTTCTCGACCGCGCCCAGCGCACGCTCACCATCATGCTGGAAGAGCTCGGGCAACCTGACCTGCCGACCACCCGCGACCAGGCGCTGAACGAACGCGACTATGGCGATCTGACAGGCCTGAACAAGGACGATGCGCGCAAGAAGTGGGGCGACGAGCAGGTGCATATCTGGCGCCGGTCGTACGATGTGCAACCACCCGGTGGCGAGAGCTTGCGCGATACGCTTGCACGCTCCCTGCCCTATTACATGAAGGAGATCCAGCCGCATGTGCTTGACGGCAAGACCGTGATCGTCGCGGCGCACGGCAACTCCCTGCGGGCGCTGGTGATGGCGCTGGAAGGCCTGAGCCCGGAAACGATCCTGAAGCGCGAAATCGCCACCGGCGTGCCGATCATCTACAAGCTGAATGCCAACGGCACCATTGCCAGCTCAAAAGTGCTGGAGCACTGACAGCACGGAGCGGCGGAACCGGATCAGGCGTTGCCGACGGTGCCGGCTTCCCAGCCGAGTATCGCTTTCTTGCGGGTCAGGCCCCAGTGATAACCGCACAGGCCACCTGATTTGCCCAGCACGCGATGACAGGGCACCACGAAAGAGATCGGGTTCTTGCCGACCGCGGTGCCGACGGCGCGAACGGCCTTGGGCTTGCCGATGGTCTCGGCCACGTCGGAATACGTGGTCGCCGCGCCAAGCGGGATCCGCAACAGGGTTTCCCAGACGCGGACTTCAAAGTCCGTGCCGATCATCACAATGCGCAAGGGCTGATCGGGGCGCCATTCATTGCGGTCGAAAATGCGTTTGGCCATGGCAGCCGTTGCCTTGTCGTCGCGCACATATTCAGCGTTTGGCCAGCGCCGGGCCATGTCTTCAAAAGCCGCTATTTCTCCGCCGTCATCGGCAAATGCCAGGCCTGCCAGGCCGTGCGCCGTGGTCAGCACCACAGCAGTGCCGAACGGCGATGGGTGGCAACCCCAGGTGATGGTCAGGCCGGCACCCTTGGCCCGGTAGATGCCGGGCGGCATGCCTTCATGGGTGACGAACAAGTCGTGCAGGCGTCCGGCACCGGAAAGCCCGACCTCGTAGGCCGTATCCAGCACCGTGGCTGAGTTCTGCAGCAGCTGCCTGGCTCGGTCGATGGTAATCGCCTGCATGAAGGATTTCGGCGTCAGGCCCGCCCAGCGCGAGAAGCTGCGCTGAACCGAATCCGGGCTGGCACCGACATTGCCGGCGATTTCATCAAGCGAAGGATGGTCAAGCCAGTTTTCCGACACATATTCGATGGTGCGGCGGACAAGCTCGTAATCGTTGTTCTGGGCTGTCTGTAACATGACGGGCGATCCTGGAACTATTGTTTCACTGTCCGGACAATAGGTCGTCCGGAAGTCCACAGCCACCCGTTTTACGGGAGCAGCGCGATCAAATGCGCGGTCGGGCCAGTATTTCCTTCAGCGTCGCAGCCAGGGACTTGCGGTCATAGGGCGCCAGAAAGCTTCCGATCTCGGTGACCATCTCACGCGACGACAGAAACAGGCGGCCAATCAGCTCCCGCTCGGCATCTTCCTCCAGGCGAACTTTTGCCCAGGCCCGGACAAGGGTCTGGGTCTGGTCCGGCCTGTGCGCCTTCATCCGGGTGATGGTCACCTCCTCGTCACTGATACAGATGTTCTCCTGGCACTCGGCATCGCGGTAATTGCGTTTTATCGCCCACCAGATCAGCGCCACGTCCAGGCCGAAGAAGCCAAACACCGGCCAGGCGCCCATCAAAAGGAATGCCACGCCGGCAATGAAGCTGACCGCGGCGATGCACGACATCAAGATGATGAAACCCTTCCGGGACAGGGATCGATATGGATACAGTTCAATGGTAATAGGAGACGACTTCACAAGAGTTCCCGGTTGAGTTTGATTGGGCCTGATCAGCACGCTGGAGCAACTTTACGATTTCCATCGAAGCTGGTTGCTCGCGGCATCCGCAAAGGAGAGCATTTTCAATGGCACGGCGCAAGAAACTCAATGCCGCAGAAATGGAGCAGGTGTTCCAGCGGTTCGCCGACAACAACCCTAATCCGGAAGGCGAACTGAACTCGGTCAACACGTTCACCTTCCTGGTGGCCGTGGTGTTGTCGGCACAAGCTACAGACGAGGGTGTCAACAAGGCCACCCGCAGCCTGTTTGAAGTTGCCGACACTCCGGAAAAGATGCTGGCGCTCGGTGAAGATCAGGTCCGCGAATACATCCGCACCATTGGGCTTTACCGCAACAAGGCAAAGAACGTCATCGCCCTGTCGCAAGAGCTGGTGGAAAAGCACAGCAGCAAGGTGCCGGACACCCGTGAGGCGCTGGAAGCCTTGCCCGGGGTCGGCAGGAAGACCGCCAACGTGGTGCTGAACATATGCTTCGGGCAACCCACCATCGCCGTCGATACGCACCTGTTCCGGCTCGCCAACCGGGTCGGCCTGGCGCCCGGCAAGACCGTCCTGGCGGTTGAGCAGGAACTGCTGAAGCGGGTTCCGAAAGCCTATCTGCTGAATGCCCACCACTGGCTCATCCTGCACGGTCGCTACATCTGCAAGGCGCGCAAGCCGGAATGTGAAAGATGCCTGATCTCAGACATCTGCCTGTTTCCCAGCAAGAGTGCCTAGGCTGCCTGTGCGGCCTGCTCGTCCATGGCTATCTTCTTGAAGATATGAACGAAATAGGACGTGGAGAACAGCGGCACAAGGATGTTCAGAAACGGGATCAGGGCAAGGCCGGCAGGCACCAGGCCGGCCGCCCAGACACGGCCTGAATTCAGTTTTCTCAAACTCGCCGCCTGCCTTGCCGTCATGTGGCGCATGGCAACCATGGTGAAGTACTCGCGGCCCAGCAGATAGGCATTGGCGATCAGCATGATGGCGACCCCTATGCCGAAAAACACCGTCGGCAGCACCAGGATGTTCACGGCCAGCACCAGCAGGCCGAACTGCAAGCCCATCAGGGCCGACGACCAGGCAGATGGCGGCGTTCCCCTGGGGTCATGCGGGTAGTGACTGACTTCGACAATGTCAGCCGCTGTGTCCAGAAACAGGCCGGCAAATATGGCCGTCACCGGAGCCATCAGGAAGAAGAACACCACCAGCAGAACCAGGCTCGCCGCACCGGCGATGACCTCGTCAAGCCAGGGCCAGGGCAAGACGAGCAGGGCCTCCCGGCCAATCCACAATGTCGCCAACACACCGACGAAAACCAACAGTGTCAGTCCGATGGCTTTCCACAGGATTGAACGAAACTCGGGTGACAAAACATCACGCATGGCACGGAATGCTGAGGAGATCATGAAACGGCTTTCAAACTGGTATGCGGCTGTGTCTGGCAAATAAGAAGATCCCAATGCTCATGCAAGTGTCGATTGCAACGCAGGCCGTTATTTGTGTATGCACTCTCCCACCTACCTCACTCCTGATCCGGAAATCCCCATGCCTCAGAAAAATGCAGACGTCCTCGGAATCGGCAATGCGATCGTCGATGTGATCGCACGCCACGACGACAGCTTCCTCACCGACAACGCCCTCGACAAGGGCGCCATGCTGCTGATCGATGAAGATGACGCCGTGTCGCTGTATGACAAGATCGGACCGGCTACGGAAATTTCCGGCGGATCGGCGGCGAACACCATCGCCGGGGTCACGTCACTGGGCGGCACCGCCGCCTATATCGGCAAGGTGGCGACCGACCAGATGGGCGACGTGTTCGCGCATGACATTCGGGCTTCAGGGGTCAGTTTCGACACACCCGCGCTCTCAGGCGGGCCGCAAACGGCACGCTGCATCGTGATCGTGACGCCGGACGGACAGCGGACCATGTCCACCTACCTGGGAGCATGCGCCATGCTGGGGCCTGACGACGTCAGGGAACCGCAGGTGGCGTCCGCCACCATCACCTACCTGGAAGGCTATCTGTGGGACCGGCCCAATGCCAAGGAGGCTTTCCGCAAAGCCGCAAAGCTCGCCGGCGGCAACGGGCGCCAGGTCGCGCTCACCCTGTCGGATTCATTCTGCGTCGACCGGCACCGGGACAGCTTCCTGTCGCTGATCCGCGACGGTGTCGACATACTGTTTGCCAACGAGGCCGAGATCCTGTCGCTGTATCAGACATCAAGCCTGCAAGAGGCCATGACGGCCGTTGCGCAGGATTGTTCGCTGGCGGCGATCACGCGCTCGGAAAAGGGCAGCGCCATCGTGACCGGAGACACGGTCACCGAGGTTGCGGCACAGCCGGTCGACCAGGTGGTGGACACCACCGGTGCAGGCGACCTTTATGCATCCGGATTCCTGTTCGGGCACGCAAACGGCAAGCCGGTGGCCGAATGCGCCCGGCTTGGACATGTGGCGGCGGCGGAGATCATCTCGCACATCGGAGCAAGGCCGCAAGCACCGCTCAAATCGCTAATCTAAAGCTTCCGCAGATACACCGAATTGATCAGGTGATCCGGACCCTTGCGCAATATCAGGTCGGCGCGCTGCCGGGTCGGCAGAACGTTCTCGCGCAGATTGACCAGATTGACCGTCTCCCAGATCCGGGTCGCGGTTTCCTGGGCTTCCACGTCCGACAGTTTCGAATACCTGTGGAAGTATGATCTGGGATCGGCAAAGGCGGTTTCGCGAAACGAGAAGAACCGGTTGACATACCAGGTGCGCAGATCGTTTTCGTCAGCGTCGATGAAGATCGAGAAGTCGAAATAGTCCGAGACGTAAGGTATGGCCTTGCCGTCACGCGGCGGCCGGCCGGTCTGCAGCACGTTCAGACCCTCGACAATCAGTATGTCGGGCTGGTCGATGGTGATCTGCTTGCCCGGCTCGATGTCATAGCTGATGTGCGAGTAGACCGGCGCCTGGACATTGTGATTGCCGGCCTTGATGTCAGCCAGGAATTTCAGAAGGACCGGCAGGTCGTAGCTTTCGGGAAAGCCTTTCCGGTTCATCAGCCCTTCGCGTTCAAGCACCGCATTGGGCAGCAGAAACCCGTCCGTCGGCAGCAGCGCCACCTTGGGATGATTGGGCCAGCGCGCCAGCAGCCCGCGCAGGATTCTGGCGGTCGTGCTTTTGCCGCCCGCCACGGAGCCGGCAATGCCGATGATGTAGGGCACCTTGTGGTTGTTGCCGCCGAGAAAGTTCTGGGTCACTGAAAACAGGTCCTGGCTGGCCGCCACGTACAGGTTCAGCAATCGTGACAATGGCAGGTAAATAGCCACCACTTCGTCCAGGTTGACACGATCGTTGACACCGCGCAGTTCCTCGACTTCTTCAGCAGTCAGGGTCAGCGGCGTATCGGCGCGAAGCTTGGCCCACTCGGTTCGCGTGAAAATGCGATACGGGGAAAGCTGTGATGTGTTCTGATCCATGGCACATAAATCAACCCGGGCTGCGGGATGCCTTTTCTTCCAGACCGCTTTGCGAGAACCGGTTGTGCAGTTCGTCCATCACCTGGTCCAGCGAAACGCCTGTCGCCTTCAACAGTACAAGCAGATGATACACCACATCCGCGGCCTCCGCCGTTGTGTGATTTGCATCCCTGCCCTGCGACGCAAGTATCAGTTCAATGGCCTCTTCGCCGAACTTGCGCGCGCACTTTTCCGATCCGGCAGCCAGCAGGCCGGCAGTGTATGACGTCTCCCCGTCAGCAGCAGCGGCCCGTGATGCTATGATTGCCTCCAGGCGGGCCAGCGTCTGCAACTTGTCCTCGGTCTGCATTGTCGTCTCCAGTTCCGGTGCGGATCGCTACACCAGCCGCACCGGCACGCCCTGTTGTGCCATGAATTGCTTGGCTTCGGAAATCGTATAGGTTCCAAAATGGAAAATAGACGCGGCAAGCACGGCGCTGGCTTCAGCCTGCCTGATCCCGTCAACCAGATGCTGCAATGACCCGACACCGCCGGACGCGATAACCGGCACGTTGACGGCGCGCGACACGGCCCGGGTCAGATCGATGTTAAAGCCGTCGCCGGTGCCGTCCCTGTCCATGGAGGTCAGAAGAATTTCGCCGGCGCCCAATGCCACCACCTTACGGGAAAACTCGATGGCATCGATGCCGGTGGGCTCGCGTCCGCCATGGGTGAAAATCTCCCAGCGCAGCGGCTCACCGTCGCCGCTGACGCGCTTGGCGTCGACGGCAACCACGATACACTGCGACCCGAACTTGCGGGCAGCCTCGGCCACGAAGTCGGGATTGTTCACCGCCGCCGTGTTGATCGACACCTTGTCGGCGCCGGCCAGCAGCAGGTTGCGTATGTCGTCGGTGGTGCGCACGCCGCCGCCCACGGTGAGCGGCATGAAGCACTGTTCAGCGGTCTGGCGCACGACGTCAAAAATAATGCCGCGGTTCTCGTGAGATGCGGTGATGTCAAGAAAGCACAGCTCGTCAGCGCCGGCCGCATCGTAGGCCTTGGCGATCTCAACCGGGTCGCCGGCATCGCGCAGGTCAACAAAATTGACCCCCTTGACGACCCGGCCATCCTTCACATCGAGACAGGGTATGATGCGCGCCTTAAGCATGAGCAGCCTCTTTCAGGGTTTTGAGCGCCAGCGCCGGGTCGATGCGCCCATCATACAGCGCCCGTCCGCTGATGGCGCCTTCCAGCACTGCGCAGTCCTGCTGTGTCAGCCGCAGGATATCATCCATGGATGCCAGCCCGCCGCTGGCAATCACCGGAATCTGAGTGGCACATGCCAGTTCCAGTGTGGACTTTATGTTCAGGCCGACCAGGATACCGTCCCGGTCAATGTCCGTGTAGATGATAGCGGAAACGCCAGCGTCCTCAAACTTGGATGCCAGGTCCAGAACGCTCAAGGTGGAACTTTCAGCCCAGCCTTCAACCGCAACGTGGCCACCCTTGGCGTCGATGCCGACTGCAATCCGGCCGGGAAATTCGCGGCAGGCCCGGCGCACCAGGTCGGGATCGCGGACCGCAAGCGTGCCGAGAATGACCCGGGCGATGCCCTTGTCCAGCCAACCGGCAATGGCATCCAGGTCGCGGATGCCACCGCCAAGCTGAACCGGAATCGATACTGCCTGCAATATGGCCTCCACCGCCGCGCCATTGACCGACTTTCCGGCAAAGGCGCCGTTGAGATCCACCAGGTGCAGGTATTCGAAGCCCTGCTCCTGAAACGCTTTCGCCTGTGCGGCAGGGTCATCGGCAAACACCGTCGCCTGCTCCATGTCGCCAAGTTTCAGGCGGACACACTGGCCATCCTTAAGATCAATCGCTGGGAAAAGAATCATCGCTTAAGCGTTCCTGTAGGGCCTGTTGACAAACATAAGCATGAGTTTGACGGTCCATATTTTGAGTGATTTTTGCAGGAAATCCGGTGCTGCAGGCTTGCCGCCTTCAAGCCGGATTTCCTGCAAAAAGCGCCAACATACGGTCCGCCCAAATGGGTTTTGCAAAAATCGTCCACTAAAGGCGGCATTGTCCTTGCAAAGGGGGCCACCCTGTGCGGCGGACAAAGCCTTGTTATTGAACAATTTTTGCAAAATCAAACCCATGCTTATGTTTGTCAACAGGCCCTACGGTGACCAGGTCAGGAAATTCGAGATGAAAGCCAGTCCGAGCGTCTGGCTCTTCTCCGGATGAAACTGTGTGCCAGCCATGTTGTCATTGGCAACAATTGCCGTGATCGGCTCTCCATAACGGGCCGTTGCCACAACATCCGCAGCATCGTCTGCCCGCAGGTGATAGGAGTGAACAAAGTAGGCGTGCTGACCGTCGGGACCTGTCTCGATGCCGTTCAGCAATGCATGTGGCTGCACCACATCGAGCGTGTTCCAGCCCATGTGCGGAATCTTGAGATCGGCACTACCGACCTCGATTCTGTCGACTTCGCCGCTTATCCAGTCAAACCCCGGTGTAACCGTATGTTCAAGGCCGCGCGTCGCCATCAGCTGCATGCCGACGCATATCCCCAGGAACGGCCGGGCCCTAGCGGTGCAGTGTTCCTCGATGGCCTGCCACATACCGTCAATGGCGTGAATGCCATCGTAACAGTCGCGATAGGCGCCAACACCCGGCAGCACTACCCGGTCGGCTTCGGCCAGCTGCTCCGGGGTGTCAACCAGCTCGATGCTGGCACTTCCATCCAGCGCGGAGGCGGCCCGCTGAAACGACTTCTGGGCCGAGCGCAGGTTACCTGAGCCGTAGTCAATGATAGCAACCCGCATGCTTGATCTATCCGTTCTGATCCGAAAGCCGGGCGGCAAAAAACCGGTAGGAGGCCTCTTCGCCATTGTCCGCGACAACATCGGCAACCTCATCATAGCCGCGCCTGGCCAGCGCCCGGCGGCGCAGATTGTTGCCTTCCAACCCGAAAAACAGGTTTGCCAAAAGGCCGATGCCGCCAGTGAGGTTATCCGGCCAGGAAAACCCGTACCCTGCCAATGCAATGAGCACCACGATCACGAGATATCCGACGAGCGGCAGCCACAGCCGATGCCACAACATCCAGAAAAACGGGATGAAGAATGCCGGCCACGAAAAGCCGTCCTTGACGAAGACGACACCGTTGCCGTCTTCCGCCTGGCCCTGGACCTGCGGTTCCGGTTTGCTGTGAGCCGTGTAGGTCAACATCAGATTATCCTTCTCCGCCCAGGGTTCCCTTGGTCGATGGGACAACATCCGGCATGCGCGGGTCAATTTCGAGACAATCGCGCAGGGCGCGGGCAACCGCCTTGAAGCAGCTTTCTGCAATGTGGTGATTGTTGACACCATATAA
Organism: Pseudomonadota bacterium; assembly: GCA_039194725.1. Lineage (GTDB taxonomy): Bacteria > Pseudomonadota > Alphaproteobacteria > Rhizobiales > Aestuariivirgaceae > Anderseniella. The sequence goes on along the minus strand of JBCCVY010000040.1, from coordinate 598 downwards.
AGTTTCAATATGCACGGTCATACCGGCATTGTGGGAGAAGGCCTGAAAGAACTCGCGGAATAGTTCGGTGTCCATGTCACCGATCTTGCCGGCACTGAACTCGGTCCGCCATACCAGAAACGGCCGGCCGGAGACATCGATGCTGGCCCGCGACAGTGCTTCGTCCATGGCCAGGTAGGCATGGCCATACCGGCGTATGCCGCGGCGGTCGCCCAGGGCGTCGGATATCGCCTGACCCAGCGCAATACCGGTATCCTCAGTCGTGTGGTGCATGTCGATGTGCAGGTCACCGTCGGTCTTGATTGTCATGTCGATCAGCGAATGGCGCGACAGCTGGTCAAGCATGTGATCCAAAAACCCGACACCGGTCGCAATCGAGCGTTTACCGGTTCCATCAAGGTTAACCTCAACGCTGACGTCGGTCTCATTGGTCTTGCGTGTTATACTGGCCGTTCGCATGGTCAACTTCCGTTGTGATACGCCTGTTCGGGCTGACTTTTAGCAGGCTGCGACGGCGACGCAAGGCCCCAACCAAGGCTTGATTAACCGGGCGGGGTCTTTTATTGGCCATGGGCAGTTCCCAGATAAGCACATGAAT
>JBCCVY010000039.1:0-15071 GCA_039194725.1 Pseudomonadota bacterium | reverse complement strand
GCTGCAGTGCTTGAATTCTGTGGGCACGGCCATAGCGCGGCATCCACTACACAGGCAACTGTTCCGCAATCAGCAGATGCGAAAACTGCTTTGCTGCCGTTGATTGAACGTTGCGATGAGTTGCTCAATTCCGGTCCGGACACTGGAAATCGGAGTCAGAACGAATGAACTGCCTGAAGCCAGATCGGAATATCCAACTGAGTGCGGCAGCTGAAAACATCTCGCTCGCCGTGGTCACCGGCAGTATGTCGCGGCGCGCCGGTGGTTTGTTCAACTCAGTTCGATTCCTGTCCCGGCATCTTGAGCAGGCTGGTGTTGGCCTGAAGGTGTTTGCAGGCGAGGATGAGTTCTCTGCGAAAGATCGTTCGGCATGGGGCGAGACGCCGTTGCAGACTTTCCCGGTGCGCGGACCGCAGCTTTTCGGCTATCAACCGAAGTTGTTGGCCGCGTTGCGGCAGATGCAGCCTGATATCGTTCATTTGCATGGAATCTGGATGTATTCCTCCATTGCTGCGATGGGCTGGTCGAAAACGACAGGCCCCCGCATCATTTCACCTCGAGGCATGCTGGATCCTTGGGCGGTTGCAAACTCGGCCTGGAAAAAACGGATTGCTGCGGCGCTTTATGAGAGCAGAAACCTGCGTGGAGCGGCATGTGTTCATGCATTGGCCGAGTCGGAGAGACTTGCCATCAGGGCATATGGTGTCCGGACTCCGATCGCGGTCATCCCGAATGGCGTTGACCCTTCGATTGGCGATCGACAGTCGCCGTCGCCGGCGTGGGAAGAAAGCCTTCCTGACGGTGCGCGCAAACTGCTGTTCCTTGGCAGGATACACCCGAAGAAAGGCCTTGCAGCGCTGATTGAGGCTTATCAGCATTTGCGTGGCAACGAGGTTGAGCAATGGCACCTAGTGGTGGCGGGCTGGGACCAGTCCGGCCATGAAGCGGAGCTGAAGGCACAGGTGACAGCAGCCGGTCTTGGCAGCAGTGTTCATTTTGTTGGCCCGCAATTTGGCGACGACAAGGCCGCGACCCTGTCGGCGGCAGATGCCTTTGTCCTGCCATCACAGAGTGAAGGCCTGCCGATGGCAGTTCTGGAAGCATGGGCGTTTCGCCTGCCGGTGCTGATGACAGGTGATTGCAATATTCCAGAGGCGTTTCCTGCAGGTGCTGCCATTGAAATTACGCGAAATCCGAAAAGCCTCGCCGACTCCTTGCGACAGTTCATGGCGCTGCCGCAGGCAGAACGCGACCGGATCGGCGAGCAGGGCCGCAACCTTGTGGAGACGCGCTTCAACTGGCCCACCATCGCCGACAAAATGTCCAGAACCTACTCCTGGGTGTTGAACGGTGGCAGCTGCCCGGAGTGGGTGGATCTGGACTAATGCCATGAAGAATGCGGACTACGGGAAGGTGCCGTGAAATGGTTGACGTTGTCTCGAACAGGCAGAGTCCGAAATGGTCACATCGCGAGCAAATTGCGCGGGTGCTATGGGGCCTTGCCTGGCCATTGTTCGGTTTGAGTCCACGGCCATTGTGGGGGTGGAGACGGCTGGTCCTACGCTGTTTCGGTGCCCGGATTGGTTCGCAAGTTCACGTGTATCCTTCTGTGCGCATCACCATGCCGTGGAATGTAACGGTTGGCGACTACAGTGCGGTTGGAGACCGTGCAACACTATATGCGCTGGGACCAATCACGCTGGGATCTCGGGTGACAGTGTCGCAGGGAGCCCATCTTTGTGCCGGCACCCATGACTGGCGCGCGCCGGACAGGCCGTTGCTGAAGCCGCCCATTTCGATTGAAGATGACAGCTGGATTTGCGCTGATGCCTTTGTCGGTCCCGGCGTCAAAGTCGGTAGCGGGGCAATCGTGGGGGCAAGAGCCGTTGCAATGAAGGACGTCAGGCCCGGAGCTATCGTTGTCGGAAATCCAGCACGCGAGAAGAACAAGTGAATATGCGCAATCGCCGGCCGGCAACAGGTGCGCCGCAACTGGATTTTGTGCGTTGTCCATGAAACGGACATGACAGTTACAGTCATCATTCTGACCTTTAATGAAGAGCACCACATCGCGCGTGCCATTGAGTCAGTGCGCGGTTTCGCGCAGCAGATTGTTGTGGTTGACTCGGGTTCAACCGATTCTACCTGCAAGATTGCAAGCGACCTTGGCGCGAGCGTGCTGCACAATCCATGGACCAACCATGCAACACAGTTCAACTGGGCGTTGGATCATTTGGACGATTCCAGCGACTGGGTGCTGCGGCTTGATGCCGACGAGATCGTCATGCCGGAGCTTTCGGCGGAGATCGGCACGTCACTCGCTGCACTGGATGTCGACATTGATGGCGTATTTGTTTCACGACGCATGACTTTTCTCGGCCGGCCGATCCGGCATGGCGGCTTATTTCCAATCCGGGTGTTGCGGCTGTTCCGGCGCGGCAAAGGCCGGTGCGAGAACAGGTGGATGGACGAGCATATTATGGTCGAAGGCAAGACGGCGGAGTTTCAAGGCGAGATCGTCGATGACAACCTCAGTTCCCTGAGCTGGTGGACGGAAAAGCACAACTCCTATGCCAGCAGGGAAGTGGTGGACATACTCAATCTCGAACACGGTTTCATGCCGCACGAAACCGTGGCGAACCTGACAAGTGGCCAGCAGGCCGGTTTCAAACGTTGGCTAAAGGAACGGGTCTATTCCAGGCTGCCGGGAGGCGTGCGGGCGTTTGCCTACTTCTTCTACCGGTACATTCTTCGTCTTGGCTTCCTGGACGGCCGCGAAGGCAGGGCGTTCCATATATTGCAGGGCTTCTGGTATCGTTTTCTCGTCGACGCAAAGCTGCTTGAAGTCCGCAAGTACATAGACCAGCACAACGTTGATGTGGAGACTGCGATCGACAAGGTGCTGGGAATCAAGCTCAAGTAACCTGTTTATCCGATATCCCCGACAGGTACTTCAGACCAACATGGCCGGTTCGCGAATTGCGCGTCCAAACCAGGGCGAATAACTCCATTTCATGAAAATTTCAGTCATTACAGCCGTTTACAACCGTCGCGAAACTCTGGCAGATGCGGTGAAATCGCTGCAGTCGCAAAGCCATGACAATTTCGAGCATGTGGTCATGGACGCCGGATCGACCGATGGCAGTCTGGATGTTCTGAAGCAACTGGCTGATCCGCGCATGGTACTGGTCAGCGAACGTGACGAGGGCATCTATGATGCACTCAACAAAGGCATGGCGCAGGCTTCCGGTGATGTCATCGGCCTGATGCACTCCGATGATGTGTTTGCGTCCCCGTCGGTTCTTGAGCTTGTCGCGAAGGCGTTTGAAGAGACCGGTGTGGATGCGGTTTATGGTGATCTGCAATATGTATCTGCCAGGGACCCGGACAAAGTGATCCGCCACTGGATGTCCGGCGAAGTTTCACCGGAGAAATTGAAACGTGGCTGGATGCCACCGCATCCATCGCTTTATGTGCGCAAGTCCGTGGTCGACCGCTGGGGTGGCTACGATACCAGCTATCAGATTGCAGCCGATTATGATGCCATCTTGCGCTGGTTCGGCCAGGGCCGGATCAGCGCACGGTACGTGCCAGAGGTTTTTGTCAAGATGCGGGTGGGCGGCGAAAGCAACAGGTCAGTCGAACGGATCCTGCAAAAAAGTCGTGAAGACTACCGTGCACTGCGGAGCAACAAAGTCGGCGGCATAGGGGCGCTGGCGTGGAAAAACCTGAGTAAGCTGGGTCAGTTCAGGATCAGGTAAGCTGATGGTTTTTTGGACTTTGCTTTGCTATCGCCATGTGCTCCGTGTAGGTGTTTCATGACTTTACCCAGGGATGTTGATCCGTGAACGACACTGCGACAGAATCGGCTTTTGCGGTACTCGCCGGCAGGCTGGCAGAGAGCTCAGCCACGATCGGCGTTATCGGCCTTGGATATGTCGGTCTGCCGCTGGCTGCGGCCTGTGCCCGCGCCGGTTTCAAAGTTGCAGGCTTTGACATAGACCAGGCCAAGATCGATGCACTCAATGCGGGGACATCCTACATTGATGCAGTGGCCTCTGAAGCGCTCGCTGAGTTTGTCGCCGACAATCGATTTGAGGCGACTTCGGACTTTGCCCAACTTTCCCGGTGCGACGTCATTGTCATCTGTGTCCCGACACCGTTGTCAAAACAGCGTGAACCCGATCTTTCATTTGTCTCCCGCACTGCACATGACATAGCCCGTCACCTCAGACCGGGGCACCTGGTTGTTCTTGAATCGACGACTTATCCAGGCACGACGGTGGAAGTCCTGAAGCCGATACTTGAATCTGGAGGCCTCAGATCGGGCACAGATTTCTGGATCGGCTTTTCGCCGGAGCGCGAAGATCCGGGCAACGAAAACTATCACACCGGCAGTATCCCGAAAGTGATCGCCGGAGATGGTGAACAGGCCTCGGAGCTGATGAAGGCGCTGTATGGCGCTGTTGTCGATATGGTTGTACCGGTGTCAACGCCGTCCGTTGCTGAGGCCGTCAAGATCACGGAAAACGTGTTTCGCGCAGTCAATATCGCGCTGGTGAACGAACTCAAGGTGATCTACGACGCGATGGGCATCGACGTCTGGGAGGTAATCGGTGCAGCGTCCACAAAGCCGTTCGGGTATATGCCGTTTTATCCGGGCCCGGGCCTTGGCGGGCACTGCATCCCTATCGATCCGTTCTATCTCACATGGAAGTCGCGGGAATACGATCTGCCGACCCGATTCATTGAACTTGCGGGTGAAATCAATGTAGCCATGCCGAAGTATGTGGTGGGCAAATTGCGTGACGAACTCGACGAACAGCAATCTGTCGCGCTCGGTGCCGCGCGAATTCTCGTCCTGGGACTGGCCTACAAGAAAAACGTGTCAGATGTTCGCGAAAGCCCGTCCTTCGCCCTCATCGAACTGCTGGAAAAGCGCGGCAGCAAGGTGGATTTCCATGATCCGCATGTGGATGAGATACCGATGACCCGCGAGCATGCGGACATGGCGGGACGCAAGTCGGCAGAACTGACCGCCGGAGCGGTTGCCGGATACAATGCCGTGCTGGTTGCAACGGATCATGATGCCATCGACTACGGACTCTTGGCAGAGCATGCCAGACTTGTTGTCGATACACGAAATGCCTTTGCCAGGCGCGGATTGCAAGCCAGCCATATCGTGAAGGCGTAAGCAGGCGGTATCCGTGTACTCCATGGCACCTGGGAAGTTGAATGGCAGTCCTGACGATGTAATCGCGAAAGCGGCTTGAACCGATGTCGGTTCATCTGTCCAGCGAACTAAAGCTGCTGCTGGCGGCCTGCAGATCGGACGCGGACTTTGTCTCGGTTCATGACCGGATGGGGGGCCGTATCGACTGGCACAGGTTCGGGTCGCTGGCTCGTTCGCACAAACTCGGTGCGCTGGCCGCAACCAGGGTCAGTCGCGCGCACCTCGCCACCGTGCCGGAGGAGGTGCGCCTCGCGCTGGAGGCATACCGGCGTGACATTGTCACCCGCAACCTCGCACAGGAGGTGGGAACTGTGCAGGTGACTCAATTGCTTGCGGCGGCAGGTATCCGCGTGCTGGCTTTCAAAGGTGTTGCTGCAGCCCGTCTGCTGCATGGCGACGTGCATGACCAGCGCGTCTCCAGCGATATCGATGTCTTGGTTGCCTCAGAAGATCTCCTGTCCGCCGAAGCGGCGCTGGCTGCGGCGGGTTACCGTAAGGAGTGGCCAGAATTTGAGGTTGCACCGAAGGCGCAGCCGGCTCTGATGTACCTGGCTCATGCATTCACCTGGATATCACCGGACATGGGACTTGCGGTTGAACTGCATCACCGTCTGACCCACAATCCGCACTGGTTTGATGTCCGGTTTGAGCGTTTGTGGGAAGATTCCGAGGAGGTTGCCCTGCAAATGGGCAGCGTCCGGACGCTCGGTCCGGCTGACATGGCTGCCTATATGTCGTGCCATGCAGTGGATCACAGCTACTTTGTCCTGAAATGGATTGATGATGCCGCCAAGGCGGTCAGCAGAGCCGATCGGATGACATCAGGCACTGACTGGCTGCCGTCTGAACTGGGTGCGATCACGGCAGTCGATCGCGCCAGGGAGATTATCGGAGCTCTTGGCGCAGATGTTCAGGCCGGACCACCAATGCCGGGACAGGAAAACGACACCAGGGCAGGAATCAGCCGCGCCATTTCCCGGATCGAGGCCGCAGACTTTGGCAGTGATCTCCGCCGTCTGGCCGACCTGCCGCAGGAAATTGCAAGCATAGTCCACCGGGCGGCGCTGGGCGGATCCTGGAAAGCTGTCTGGCATGACACTTTCCAGGTCCTTGCCGACCCGCGCGATGTTAGGGCGCTGGGCCTCGGGCTTGCCTGGCAACCTCTTTATGCCGTGATGGGTCTACCGTTTGCAGTGTGGCGTCTTCTGACCCGTTCATAGCCATTGGGCTGCGACCGACTGCAACGCATTGGATTGGCGGGACGAAAACCAAATCTGCTGCTACACGTTCTATGAGGATGAGCGATCTTCGGTTGCAGAAATGTCGTATTGGGGATGAGTGATTGAGCGGCATAGGTGCAATTTTCTGGAAGGATGGACGGCCTGCCGAACGCGCACTGCTTGAGCGCCTGGGGCAGGGGCTGCGCCCTTATGGCCGCAAGTCGCAGACGCTCAGCATTTCCGGCAAGTGTGGGGTCGTGTTTGCATCGAGCAACGCATCCGGTCTGGACAAACATTCAACTCAACCGCTGCAGGCAAATGACGGCCGGCATCTGTTGGTGTTTGACGGCCGGTTCGACAATCGGGCTGACATTGTGCGGGACATATCGGGGGCCGGCGATTGCCCGGACCAGATGTGTGATGCCGAACTGGCGCTTCGTTCGTGGCTCAAGGATGGTGATGCTGCGGTGCGCAGATGGTGTGGCGAGTTCTCATTCGTGTGCTGGGACGCGGGTGAAGAGACGCTTGTGGCAGGTCGTGACCATCTGGGTCTGAGAGCGCTTTGCTACCACGAAACACAGCAGCGTATCGTCATCGCGTCCGCGCCGCGCGCGCTGCTTGTGCTGCCCGATGTGGAGCGCAGGATCGATGAGCAAAAGATTGCCGACCAACTTGTGCAGCTGTTCCACGACGGCGCGCGGAGCTATTACAAAGGCATCAAACGCGTCCTGCCCGGGCACATGCTTCAGGTGCGGCAGGCGAGCACGAAAAGCGTAAGATACTGGAGCCTCGACGATGCGCCGGAGGTTCGCTATGGCAGCGATGAGGAATATACCGAGGCCGGCCTTGAGCGCTTCCATGAAGCGGTTCGGGCAAAACTGGACGATGGCGATCGTGTCGGTGCGTTCCTGAGCGGTGGCCTGGATTCATCTTCGGTTGCAGTGACCGCCCTGGATCATCTGCCGGCCGATCAGAGCTTGCCGGCCTTTACCTGGGTGCCGTCTGAAGACTGGGACGGACGCTGCCGGGATGGGGTGTATGGCGACGAAACGCCGTTCGTTGAAGACATCTGCAGGCAACACCGGCGCATCAAGCCGCATTTTGTCAGCTCAGAGGGGCACGGACTGTTCCACCGGCTTGACGAGTTCCTGGATTTTGCCGGCGTTGCCCCGCGCAATGCGATCAACCTGTGCTGGATACATGACATCAACATGGCTGCACGGGACCAGGGGCTCAACGTTCTGCTGGAAGGCGGCATGGGCAACATGTCGTTGAGCTGGAGCGGTGAAGGAGTTCTGCTGGAGCGCTGGCGGCACGGGGATTATGCGAACTTGTTGCGCGACGTATTTGCAGGCCCCGGCGGCGCGAAGGGCGTCTACCGCAGATTGACCCAGATGCTGTTGTTCCGGATCGCGCCGGACTGGCTGCACCAGCGCTACTGCGAACTCAGAGGCGGCCGCAGAGCTCAACCGCTGTGGCACAGCCGGTCTGCCATCAACCCTGACTTTGCCCGCGACATGCGGGTGGAAGAGCGCCTGGAACACTATGGCTGGGATTTCTTCTCTAAGCCGATCCGGGACACCAGGGCGGTCAGGGCGGAACTTGTGGCAGGCAGCTTCTCCCACGAGCGCGCCGACATCCATCAGGCCCTGCGGGCGATGCATGAGGTTGAAACCCGGGATCCGTTCTCTGACCGCCGCCTAATCGAGTGGTCGCTCGGGCTGCCGGAGGCACAGTCACGGCGGTTCGGGCAGAGCCGCTGGCTGATACGCCGCATGATGAAAGGCAAGTTGCCGGCCTCGGTTCTCGACAATCGAAAGGGTGGCGAGCAGGTGATCGACTGGCATACGCGCATGTCCTGGGATCTGCCACGTCTTCGCGACGAACTGGAAGCCCTGTCCGACGATCCGGACACCGCCAGGTTCATTGATGTCAAGCTGATCCGGAAATGCCTGGATGACTGGCCCGCCGAAACCCCGTTTGGTTCAAGGGACCGCGGCTACGCTTTCATACCCGTAGGTATCGGGTCTGCCATTGCAGCCGGGCGGCTGGTCAGGCGCACCAAGGGATCCAACCGCTAACGCTTCCTTCATGCGACTCTCTCAAACTTTCCAGCCAATTTGCTGCCGTCCGGAATCAGTGCACGACATGCTGCAGATCGGGCGCTATAAGCGTTCGCGGTCGCATCAAATTTCGGAAGTGACGGCGGTAGCCGCGATACTGAGGAGGTTTTCCATTGCGTGTTCTGGTTACCGGTACTGCAGGTTTCATCGGGTTTCATCTGGCGAATCGCCTGAGGACCGAAGGACACCAGGTAACGGGCTTCGACAACATGTCACCTTACTATGACGTTGCATTGAAGTGCGCACGGCTGGAGCAGTTGCGTCTTGCCCAGATCCCTGTTGTGGAAGCCGATCTTTGCGACAAGACCGCGTTGCAGGATGCCTGGCATAAGGCCAATCCGCAGGTTGTGGTGCACCTGGCAGCCCAGGCGGGGGTTCGCTACAGTCTCGACAATCCGCAGGCCTATGTTGACAGCAATCTTGTCGGCTTCGCCAACATGCTGGAACTGGTCCGCGAGGCAAAGCCGGAACATTTCCTGTATGCCTCTACCAGCTCCGTGTATGGCGCCAACACCACGCTGCCGTGGTCGGAAAGCCATCCCGTGGAACATCCGGTGTCATTCTATGCAGCCACAAAGAAGTCCAACGAGATGATGGCGCATTCCTACTCGGATCTGTTCAGGCTGCCGATGACGGGCATGCGGTTCTTTACGGTTTATGGAGAGTGGGGCCGCCCGGACATGGCGTTTTTCAAGTTCGCCGACGCGATGCTCAAGGGCGAACCGATTGACGTGTACAATCACGGCAGGATGACCCGTGATTTCACCCACGTCAGCGATGTTGTTGATGCGGTTGTAGGATTGATGGCGGCAAAGCCTGACCCCGCGGCTACGGTCGAAGGGGAACCGGCAGGTCTCGGCACAAGTCCGGTTGCCCCACACCGGCTGGTAAACATCGCGTCAGGTACACGTGTTGAGCTGATGGACTATATTCAATGCCTGGAGAATTCGCTCGGCATAAGAGCCCAGATCAACTTTACCGGCATGGCGCCCGGCGACGTGCGCGATACTTGGGGAGATGTGTCAAGATTGTCCGAGCTGACCGGGTATAATCCGAAGGTGAGTGTCGATGACGGTATTGAGCGCTTTGCCCGCTGGTATCGTGACTACTACGACCTGAAAAGCTGACCTTCACAACAACGGCCTCGTTGTGCCGGAACCCGACCGCGACGCGTTGCGTGCGGTTAAAACTTTGCGCGTTCACTTGCGCCTGTGTTGTTCTAGGCTAGGCGTTAAACCGAATCGGCTGGGCGGACGCTGGGATGTCATTTACAAGCTTCATCTTGTCACTGTGGAAATTCCGCCCGGGCCTGCTGGCATTGAACGTTGTGCTGCTTGTGGCGCGGACCCTGGCGGAAGGACTTGGCCTGATCCTGTTGGTTCCCCTGCTGGCCCTGGTCGGTGTCGCCTCCCAAGGTGAGGCAAGCTGGTTTACGGCCCTTATCCGAAGCGGGTTTGACCGGCTCGGGTTTGATTTGTCGCTGCAGTCGGTCTTGCTGGTTTTCGTGGGTCTGATGGTTGCCCGGGCGGTGATCGGCTTTGCCTACAACATTGCTGCCGCCCGCCTGCAGTACAGCTTTCTGCATGAGTTGAGGGCATCGACGCATAGGGCGGTCACACGTGCCAACTGGCCGTTCCTGGCAGCCCAGGACAGTGCGGTGCTGAACCACTCACTGTCGATACAGTCAGAAAATGCGGCCTTCGGTGTCAACGCGCTGGCCCGGCTTGCCTCGAGCACTTTTGCCGTGGCGATCAGCCTGGCGACTGCATTGCTGATCGACGCGCCAATGACGCTGATCGTTATGGTATTGGCGCTCGTCGTGGCCGTGCCGATACTGGGTTTTGATTTCAGAGCTTACCGCCTCAGCAAGCGCTCGGTTTCGCTTCTGGAAAACCTCTTCAAGAGATTTCGCCACCAGCTCGACGATCTCAAGTCGATCAAGTCTGCGGCTGGCGAAGAGCAGGCCGACATCCGGTTCAACGAGCTGTCGCAACGCTATGTCGAGACCATGGTTTCACGGGCCCGCAACGGCGCCCAGGCTGGCCTGGTGCATGACCTCGCAGCGGTCTTCATGCTGGCCGCGCTGATCTGGCTGGTGTCTTCATACACGGAGACCCTGAGCGTCGAACCTGTAGCGCTCATCATCATATTTGCCCGACTGTTTCCGCGCGCCGGTGAACTGCAGCGTTCGGTGCGGGATTTGTTCGCAATGATGCCCGGATGGAAGCGGATACATGACTTGCGAGCTGCGGCGGAGGCCTGCAGTGAAAGCCTGCCGGTCGGGGCGACGGCTCCTGTCGCGCTTAGCGACTCGCTGGCCCTTGAGAACATTGCCTATGCCTACCCCGGCAGCGAAACAGAGGTTCTGAAGGACATTTCTATCGAACTTCCTGCAGGTGCCGCCATCGGCATTGTCGGACTGTCGGGTGCCGGCAAGACCACATTGCTGGACCTGATGGCCGGCCTGTTGATACCGACCAGAGGGCGAATTCGCATCGATGGTGAGTTGCTCGATGACACACGCCGCAAGACGTGGCGGCAGACGGTGGCTTATGTGTTGCAGGATGCCCAGTTGGTCAACGAGGATGTCCGGTACAATGTTGCGCCGTTTGACGATGCTCTCGTGGATGCGGAAATCTGGACCGCACTGGAAAAGGCCGGAGCCGCCGACATTGTCCGCGCGCTTCCGAACGGGCTGGATACGGTGCTGGGTGACAGGGGCAGCAGATTGTCACGCGGTCAGCGTCAGCGTATTTCGCTGGCCAGGGCGCTTTACCTGAACCCTGCGGTACTGTTTCTTGATGAAGCCACCAGTGCGCTCAATCCGGCTGATGAGGCAGCTATCGTTGCAACCCTGCAGGCATTGCGCCCGCACACAACTATTGTTGTGGTCGCCCATAGATTATCGTCACTGTCATGGACCGACAGGCTCTATACGCTCAAAGACGGTCGTCTGTCGGTGCAGGTTGCGTCACGGTCGAATGCAGCTGAGCCAACTGATCTGGTCAGCCAAATGCGATAGCACGAGGCGGCAGATCCAGCACCGCGCACTGCGCGACAAGCCCATGGTCGATGTTGTCTGTCAGCATCCGCGATGTCTGCCATCAGCAAATCGGAGAGTTGCTGTTGCCGCTAGGATTGGTGGCGATGTCAGGCCCGCTGCCGCAAGACAGTTTCGTAATTTCGGCGATTTCCACATACATCAGTTTCGGTCTGACCCAAACCCTGCGCATATCGTTTGCTAATGCCACAACGTACCATCCAATTCAGATTTCATCGTTGAAGCTAGGATCGACGATTCAGGTTAATCGACGATTAAAGATCTGCATCGGGACTATCGCGGGGTCCGGATCGCGTGGCTGAGCTCCTGACAGCATGGTTCTAGACCAGGAAATCCGACGCATCGAAATTGGAGAACGCAAAGTTCTGAAGAACAATTGTAGCGCCGCCGCCCAGATCGATCACCGTGTCAGCTCCGCTGCTTGACGCGGCATCCAGAACCTGTTGGGTCGAAGAGAACGCGAAATGCTGCAGATTGAGTTCGTCCACGTCATCTTCAAAGTCTGTGATCGTGTCTGTTCCGGTATCGCCGACAACAAAGAAGAACGTGTCGGCTCCCGCGCCGCCGGTCAGCGTGTCTGATCCATCGTTGCCAAACAGCACGTCTGCGCCTGCGCCACCGTTCACGACATCGTTGCCTCCGAGCCCGTAAAGCCAGTTGTCACCGGCGTCACCCGTGATGCTGTCGTCGAAATTGCTGCCTTGAACCATTTCCACATTGGTGATGATGTCGCCAAATGCCTCGCCGGCATTGTTGCTTGAATTGGAAAGATCCACGGTGACACCGGAAGTGGCATAGACATAGGCGACGTTGTCGAAGCCTTCGCCACCGTCCAGGGCATCCGCACCGAGGCCGCCGATCAATATGTCAACTCCGCCGCCTCCCGACAGCGTGTCGTCTCCGTCCCCGCCTGACAGGAAATTGGTCGTATCATCGCCGGTCAGGGTGTCGTTGAAGTCGGAACCTTCAAACATTTCCACGCCGGTGTACTGATCGCCTGCCGCATCACCGGTGTTCAGGCTGGTGTCCGACAGGTTGACAACAACAGCCTCGGTAGCTGTGCGGTAAGAGGCCACATCGAAGCCGCTGCCGCCGTTCAGGTTATCAGCACCAGCACCGCCGATCAGCGTGTCGTTGCCGCCGTCGCCGTTCAGTGTATCCGCGCCGCCAAATCCGGTGATGGTGTCGTCGCTGTCCAGGCCATCGATGACATCATCGTTGTCGGCACCGTACAGGTCGTTGTCGCTGCCGTCGCCCTGCGTGACAACCGGGGCATCAGCCGTGCCGTTGACGGTCAGTGTCAGGCTGGCGGTTGCAGTCAGTGATCCATCGCTGATCTCATACTCAAAGACCTCGGTGAGCGTTTCGCCGGCTGCCAACGCCTGGACTTCAGGGTTGGCGTTGTCCAGCGTGTATGTGTAGCTGCCGTCGCGCGTGATCTGCAGGGTGCCGTAGGCGCCGACGATCGTCGCCGAGCCAGCCTGTGGCACCGCAGTTTGACCGACGGTCGTCACAATCAGAGTGTCACCTTCAACATCACTATCCACGCCCGATCCGTCATCGTCGGTGAGCAGGTTTCCGGTGTGATCAAGATCGGTGTCCTCGGTGACGCCCGCGGCATTGTCCTGTGCGACCGGTGCATCGTTGACATCGCGGAATGACAGGTCGATCGAGGCGTTGGCATTGGAGCCATCCGGCAGCAGATTTGGAACGCCGCCAAGGTTGAAGTCGCCGGAACCATCGATGTTTTCGTCGTTGACGTCAAAGCCGTCGTTGGCGTCGCCGCCCTCAAAGTCATCGAGCAGGCCGTCGCCGTCTGCGTCGGCTGTCGAGGTTGCAGATGTGGGTCCGCCGTCGCCGCGTTCTTCGGCATCGCTCAGGCCGTCATTGTCCGAGTCGGAGTCTACGTAGTCGGCAAAGCCGTCGCCGTCGGTATCGACCGGCGTCAGACCGACGCTTAGGCCGGGGTCGGTTGATCCGACATCGGCGTCATAGGCGTCGTCGAGGCCATCCTGGTCCAGATCCACCCCGGACGGCGCGATGTAGTTGTCGGTGGCCTGCGCTTCCACATTGTCCGTGATGCCATCATTGTCTGAGTCAATGTCGAGGCGGTTGCCACCACTGATGGCGACGCCGTCGCCAAAGACAAACACCTTGCCGTCAGGACCGCCGGTGTTGTCCGGAATGAACACGCGAATGGACGCGATGTTGGCTCCAACGGGTGCCAGATCATCCAGGGCGTAGATGGCCATCTCGGCATTCTGGGTGCTGTTCTGGCGGGCGCCCGTGTCGAGATAGTCCGATCCGCTGACCAGAATCTTGGCACCAAGCGGATTGCCCTGGTCGTCGTAGGCCTGGATTTCCACCGGGTTGTTGCCGCCCCGTTCCGTAACGCCGACAAAGGTGTCTGCGGTCACGAACAGCGGTGTGTCGTAGCTCAGCTCATAGTAGTCGCCGGCGTTAAAGTCAGAACTGGACTCCTGGTAGTCGTTCAGGTCCGTGGACTGGAAGGCTGGCAGGATGTCCGCGTTCCAGTCTGCTGATCCAGAGAATGACGCCTCGGTCGATCCGTCTTTCTGATAGGTCAGCTGAACGCTGGCGGTGAAGTTGTGATCGTAGCCGTCAGGCAGCACGAAGTCGGTGAAGGTCTTGCCGTTAACGGTAACCGAGGTCAGCACATGATCGCCGTCCTGGTCGTTCAGGTCGGCACTCGAAACGCCGAAGGAGACATTGCCCGCAGACAGCGCGCCGTCGATACCGCTGTCGGAACCGGTTGACTGCACTGCTTCGTTGATGTCGATGATGCCGTCATTGTCGTCGTCGATGTCGGTCAGGTTGGCTATGCCGTCACCGTCGGTGTCGATGTTCAGCGTGACGGTTGCCTGCGCGGTGCCGCCATCGCTGGCAGTGACCTCATACTGGAAGGTCTCGACGTCATCGGGAACAAAACCGCTGGTCACGTTCAATGTTCCGTTGCCCATCAGCTCGACAACTGTGCCTGATGACAGGGTTACCTGAGACGAGCCGTCAAATGCGAGTACGACGGTCGGGTTGGCCGGATCGATTATGCCGGTTACCGCCAGGGTAACGTCGTCAACATCTGAATCATTGGCCAGTACGTCAACATTGACGGTCTGGCCTGGTGCGACAACCACAGGTGCTTCATCGACCGCAATGGTTTCGTCATTGGTGCCGTTGACAGTTACGGTGATGTCATGACTGGTGCCGTCGACGGCAGTAACCGTAACGACATCATTCAAGGAGGAACCGGGTGCCAGGGCCTGCACGTCGGCGTTGGCGTTGTCGAGCGTGTAGGTCCAGTTGCCGTTGGCATCGATGGCCAGCGAACCGTATGTGCCGGCAACGGTGTCAACAGTGAACAGCTCCTCACCGGTGTCGGTGTCGGAGATGGTCAGGGTGCCGGTCGTGACCTG
>JBCCVY010000038.1:0-15074 GCA_039194725.1 Pseudomonadota bacterium | reverse complement strand
CTGCGACACTCAAGCCGATTTCAAACTGGATCGGCCCCTCGATGCCCTGCACCACATAACTGGTGTTCGGATAGCTCATCAGAAACAGGCAGGCGAGCGAGACAATGAATGTCAGGTACATCACGAAGCGTGCGCCCCATTTGTCCGACATCCAGCCGCCCAGGGCTCGGAACACCGAACCTGGCAGCGAATACAACCCGGCGAAAACGCCGGCAGTCGTGAGCGGCAATCCGTACGCGCCCACATAATAGCGCGGCAGGAACGAAGCCAGCGCGACAAAGGCGCCGAACACGAAGAAGTAGTAGGTGGCGAAGCGCCAGACCTGGATGTCCTTCAACGGCGCCAGCTGTTCCGCCGCCGATACCGCCTTGCTGCCGGTCTTCTTGCGGCTGGCTTGGGCCGGGTCGTCCTTGGCCAGAACATAAAACAGCACCGCCGTGATCGCCAGAACGACGGCATAAACCCGTGCGGTTCCCTCCCAGCCGATCGCCACCACCAGGAATGGAGCTGCGAAGTTGGTGACCGCCGCACCGACATTGCCGGCGCCGAAAATGCCGAGGGCCGTGCCCTGGCGCTCCTTTTCGAACCAATGCGAGACATAGGCCACACCGACAATGAACGACCCGCCGGCAAGCCCGAGGCCAAGCGCGGCAACCAGGAAAACCTCGTAGGTCTGGACCGAGGTCAGCAACCACACAGCCACCGCCGTGACCATCATCTGCAGCGGAAACATCAATCGTCCGCCAAACTGTTCGGTCCACACACCGAGGAAGATGCGACTGACGGATCCGGTCAGGACCGGCGTCGCGACCAGCAGGCCAAACTGCGTGTCGGACAGGCCAAGGTCCTGCTTGATCTTAACTCCGATGATCGAGAAAATCGTCCACACCGCAAAGCATACTGTGAACGCGAAAGTGCTTAGTCCCAGTGCCCTGTATTGATCCGGGCGAGTGACACCATCAAGCGTGTGCATTGATCCAACCCCTCGTGGTTTGCACGGATGTTCCGCCGTGCAGACTGGTTAAAGACGGGATCAGAGTTGGCAATCGGGCCTTCGCGGGGTTGATCTATGTCAATGAATCCAATCGCCGGAAGACAAACAAATGTCTTGAGCGCACAATGCAAGACCGACGTATGTGACGGTCAAGAAAGCAAATTGCCGACAAGGCACAGACTTGCTACAATAATCAATTAAGGTCTTGATATTTATCAAGGAGAGGGAACGTGCGAGCCAGCGATCTGCCGCAAGTCAGGGCATTGCGCCTGTTCAGCAGCATGGAAGAGAAACACTTCGAAGCACTGATGGAGGTGTCGTACCTGCAGACCTTTCCGCCACAGTTGGATCTTATTGCCGAAGGCGACCTGGCAGACTTCCTCTACATCGTTGTGGAGGGTTCGGTCGAGCTGTATGCCCGCTCCAACGGACGGGAGTCCGCCATGGGCCTGGTCCGCCCGGTCGGCACATTCATCCTCGCAGCCGTGCTTAAGGATGCGGTCTATCTGATGTCGGCGCGTACCGCGCAGCGATCGAAAATACTGCTGATACCTTCGCAGAACATTCGGCAGGCGTTTCAGCAGGACGCCGAGTTTGCCCGTGCCATCGTGCTGGAACTGGCAAGCTGCTATCGCGGTGTGGTGAAGGAGTACAAGGATCTTAAACTGCGAACCGCGGTTGAGCGTCTCGCCAACCGGCTATTGCGCTACCACAACGACCAGGGTGCAAGTGGAAAGCTCGAACTGCCGCACGACAAGCGGACGCTGGCGTCCGTCCTTGGCATGACCCCGGAAAACCTGTCGCGGGCGTTCAACACCCTGAAGCCCTATGGCGTTGAGGTGGATGGCTCGACCATCACGCTTGCCGACCTGAAATCGATGAAAACCCTGGCCAAGCCCAATCCGCTGATTGACGACCGCAGCACGTGACAGGTGTCGCAATTCGCGCGAGAGATCGAGGTCAGAAATCCTCAACCTACTCAGGCCCGCTGCCCTGCTCTTTCTGATAGGCGGCAACGACCATCTTTGCCATTGCAATGTCCTGCGCCGCGATGCCGGTCAGATCCGCAACAGTAATCTGAGCTTCGGACGTTCGGCCCGGGCGGCGCTGGTCCAGCACGGCGCCGAGTTCGGCAAGCCGGTCGTGTTCAACCAGTCCGGCGCGCATTGCTGTGGCCACCTCGCCGTGGTCCTCGCATTGCGAGACGAGGTCGACAATCAGCCTGTCGGCCTTGGCAACCAGCGCGGTATCCAGTTCCTGCTTTCCCGGCGCATCCGCGCCGATGGCGGTGATGTGCGTGCCTGGCCGGATCCAGCCGCTTTCAATGATCGGCGTGCACGAAGCCGTCGTCGTGACGATAACGTCTGCACTGCGACAGGCGCCTGCCAGGTCTTCTGTGGCCGCAACGGACAACCCCGAGCCCGAAAGCTCCCGCGCGACATGGTCCGCCCGCTCCGCGCAACGTCCCCAAACCTGAAATTCCAACCGCCGGTCGGCCAGCAGCCTGGCGTGCGCTTCGATCTGCCGGCGCGCCTGCACACCGGTACCGGCCACGGTTATCCGCTTGGAATTCTTCCGGCACAGCAGGCGTGTTGCGACTGCCCCGCCAATCGCGGTGCGGAAATCTGTCATGCACATTTCATCGTGCAGCACGGCTTTGACGGCACCGGTTTGGGCACACATGACCAGCGATATGCCGTTGCCACTGGGCAGGCCACGGGCCGCGTTGCCGTAGAAACCGGTCGCGACCTTGATCACGAAGACCGGATCTCCTTCGACATGCCCGTACTTGATGTGACAGTCACCGTCATGTTCGCGAAACACAATGTGACCCACCGGCGGCAGGTTCACCTTGCCAAGGCTCGATGCGCGATAAGCCTCCTCGATCAGATCGGCCGCCCTGTCATAGTCCATCAGGCCTTCAATCTGCTGCCGTGCCAGTATGATCATGTTGGCCGCCCTCTGCCTTGTTTTCCACATGCCCCATTGCCGCGTTGCCGATCCTGCCGGCCACCTATATCAACATGTTCAAAGTGATCAAAACACGAGGCTGGCGGAAATGACGACATTACCGGATTTCAAACTGGAAACACATTTTTCCAGGTGGGAGTTTCAAGCCAGATACCACTTGACTGCGTCAGATGCAGAGAGCATCTCAATGCGTGACCTGCTGGCCATGGCAACGCCTGAAGAGCGCGACGAATTTGACAATCTGTGGCTCGGATATACGCAAACCTTCGGTGCACCCGACCTGCGCGAGACAATCGCATCGACCTTCAAAGACCGCACCGCGCAGGACGTGTTGTGTTTCGCCGGCGCCAGTGAAGGCATTTTCGCGGCCAATTCGGTGATCCTGGACAGCAACAGTCACGCCATCGTGGTGACCCCCAACTACCAGTCCCACGAAACCCTGCCCGCAGCCATTTGCACCGCAACCGGGGTACCGCTTGATCCCGATGACAACTGGTCTTTGGATATTGACCGGATCGCAGCGGCCATTCGTCCGAACACCAAGTTGGTTACGATCAATTTTCCGCACAACCCCACCGGCGCCATCCTGCCGCTGGAGCGCTATCATGCGCTGGTTGAGCTGTGCCGGAAGCATGGCATCTACATCCTGCACGACGAGATATTCAACGGCCTCGGCCCCACCGGCACTGAGCACCTGCCCTTCATCGCGGACATTTACGAGCGCGGGCTGTCACTTGGCGTCATGTCGAAATCCTATGGGCTGCCGGGCCTGAGGATCGGTTGGATCGCTTGCCAGGATGCAGCTCTCGTCAGTCAAATGGAGCGCATGAAGCACTATCTTTCGATCTGCAATTCCGGTCCCAGCGAACGGCTGGCCAAGATCGCGCTCAACAACCGCGACCGGCTGCTGGCCAGAAACTGCGCCATCGTCGATGAAAACCTGCCCAAGTGGGAAGCGTTCTTCGCCCGCTATCCGGACTTGTTTGACTGGCGGGCGCCCGACGGCTCGTGCATGGCCTTCCCGCGCTACAAGGGAGCCGAAGGCGTCGAGCAGTTCACCCGTTCACTGGTGGAAGAGAGCGGCGTGCTGCTGCTGCCCGGCAGCATCTACAATTCTGAACTGGGCGAGACACCGACCGACCGCTTTCGGCTCGGATTCGGCCGCAGCGGACTTGACGAAGGGCTGGCAGCGCTGGATGCACACATCATGCGCAATCGAGGTTGACGGTCTTCAACAATAGACCGGCTCATCTGGTTGCAAACATGCTACATCACAACACGACTACAGCATCCGCCGCAACGCGTCGGCATAAACCTGCTTCCAGCCCCGGTGGCTGGTACTCAGGAACCAGGACCGCCTCAGGTCCCAGGCACTGTAGATGTAGTCTTCCTGATCCGGTGACCCGAACTGCTCCATGCCGCTCAACGTGTAGGGGGTCATTTCACTGAACCACACCTTGTCGTCCACACACATGAAATCGCATCGGACTTGATCTGTGTCCTTTACCAGCACTCTTGAATACTCAATTGCCCGGCTGAATCCTGAAGGTGGCCGCCAGTCATCGGGAAGGCGGGGGATGTCCTCGGGCTGCACCGGCACCCTGTTTCCGTCCTGATCAAAGAACGAACCCTGGCGCGGGCCGCCTTTCCAACCGGTCACGCACAACGCGGCTGCCGGTTCTCCACCCGCCGAGTACACCTCAATCATCACCGGAGGCGTGCCGCCCGATGCGGTGATAACCTCTTCAACGAACACCTTGCGCGGCACGTTCCTGTACCCCCATTCCGCGTTGCCCTGGCCATAGGGTCGCGAGAGCCACCTTAGAAAGCTGGCTTCGATAGCCTTGCGGTTGGCGGATTTTCCATCAATCCGGACATTGTAGCTCGAGCCGTTGTTCGCCTTGACAAATGCCGGGCGCGTTAGCAGGTGATCGGGGATATCGCGCGCCGACAGGCCTTGCCAGAGTGTCTCGGGGATGAGCACATCAGGACAGTGTTCTCGCACCCATTGCTTGCACGCCAGCTTGTCGCAAAACACCTGAAACAACGGATTGTGGTCGAACGCCTTGCGCCAGAAAAACTTGTCATTCTGGCTGGCTGGCGGACACAATTGCGGCCAGCGACCAACATGGCGCCGGAAACTGAAAACGACCCGCCAATGTCGCACAACCATTGCCGCGTTCGCCGTCTTGACGACCAGGCGGTCCAAAATCCTACTCAACCCAATTCCTTCAGACTTGCAGTTACAAGATATCTGCGGACCAGCATGCTCCCCGCCGCAACCATAGCGCGTTTTAACAGGTTAGTTCACCCCCAGCCAGGTCACTGACAGGTTGGCAAGGGCCTTGCCGAACCGCGATGCCGCGTCACAAGGCGGGCTGCCTGTCCAGCATCCGGCGCAGCGCACTTGCATAAATCTGCTTCCAGCCTTTGTGCCGCGTGCGCAGGAACCACGAACGCCTCAGATCCCAACCACCGTAAATCTGCATCTCTTCGCTCAAGTTGTCGAAACTGCCCAACCCACTCAGGGGATAAGGTGTCATTTCGCTGAACCAGATTTTGTCACCTACGCACAGGAAGTCGCTCCTTATCTGATCGGTATCATGCACAAGGGTTCTCGAATACCTGATCACCCTGTCGAGACTTGAAGGTGGTTGCCACCCGTCAGGCAATCCATCGAGATCATCTGGTTGCTGCGACACCCTGGAGCCATCCGGATTGAAAAACGAACCCCGGCGCTCACCGTCTTTCCAGCCTGTAATACAGAAGATTGCCGCAGGCTTGCCGGCAACCGTATAGACATTCGTCATCACTGGAGCTGTTCCGTTTGGAGTTGACACGATCTCCTCCACGAAAACCGTGCGTGGCACGTTCTTGTATCCCCACTCGGCATTTCCCTGCCCGTAAGGGCGCGACAGCCATTTGGAAAACTTGCGTTCGACAAGGTCGCGATCGACAGGTTTTCCATCTATTCGGATGTTGTAGCTCGAACCGTTGTTAGCCTTGATAAACGCCGGCTGCGTCAACAGCTCATCCGGTATATCGCGTGCCGACGCGCCTTGCCACAGCGTTGCGGGTATCAGCACCTCTGGACAACGTTGCCGGACCCACTCCTTGGACGCCAGTTTGTCGCAATACACTTCAAACAGGGGGTTGTGATCAAACACCTTGCGCCAGAAAAACTTGTCATTGTGCCTCAGCGGCGGACACAATTGCGGCCATCGCCCGACATGACGGCGGAAATTGATGCTCGCCCGCGCGTGCCGCACAACCATCGCCGCACCCGCCACCCTCACGATCAGTCGGTCCAGCCAGTCACTCACTCAAATGCTCCCTGCGCGCCGTGAACCAAGCCTCCTGCCGCAAACTCCTCCAGTTGAAGAATGCAGCACAGCAGGATCAGTGCGGCAAGGACGGATTGCCTGCGTCCACATATGGAACCGTCATCTAACGGAGCTATCGATTGTCATCTGGCATGAACTTGGGCCAAACGATGCAACAGCACACGTACAGGAACGCTTTGGCCAACCGGTCGCAGTTGGTCCGCTCCTCATCCACCTGCCACAACTCGGACAGCCGGTCGTCACCATGCTCGAACCACAACACCGGCAACAAAACAAGCCCGCTCAGAACGGCTATGCCGCTCAGGGGATGGACATCAAACACCCCAAAATGTTTGAACACAGCGGTTCCGATCAGCAGCAAGCCACCGTACAGAGCATACTTCCATACCATAAAGTACAGCACTCCACTCGGCACGGTCGGCATCTGACATCCTTTCTGCAATCAGCTGAATCTCGCCGTACAGTCACAACCGGTTTATCTTATAGATATATGTTCACTGTTCCTGAGAACAACCGGTGTTGCGGTCGCTGATGCGACACCGCAATACCGTTCAGTAACATCGCTGTGGATTTCACGAATTGACCCTGCGCAAGTCCGCAGCAGCAGTGCTTGTCCTTGATCGGCACTGATCCGGTCAAGCCCCGGATCTGCTTTCCGACCCCGAGCAGACCTTCCCGACGCGACCTATTTGGGTGCCAGTGGCGTTTCCTGGTAAAGCCGCTGCACCCATTTGCCATCACGCTGAACCCAGATCTGGGTTGCCAGAACCCGTTGCGGCAGGGTCTTGCCGTGAAAGGTGCCCTGGTTTTCAACATAGTAGGTGCGCATGTAGACCCCTGGTCCAAGCTTGACCAACTGATGGTCTTCCACCTTGGCGGAGCGGATATCGAGATTCTCGATGGCGTCCGGCAGGTACTCACTGACCGGGCTCACCCCGGTGTAGGTGGTCACCACCAGATGGTCCGGTGCGAAAAAGGTTTTGATCTCGTCAAAATCCTGGCGCGCGAATGCTGCACCGATCTCGTCGATGGCCTCCTGGATCGGGGCCGGAGTGTCGGCCTGCACCGAGTGCAGCAAGGCGAAAACAACACCTGCTCCCAGCGCCCCGGTGAAAGCCATGCGCCTGACTATTCTTTTCATGGAACAACCTCGTTTAGGACTGTCGCTTGTTCAGTGAGCGGCGCCGGCAGGAGCCGGAACACCTTCAATAACCACATTCACGCACGCCACCTTGCCGCTACGCACGGCGCGTGCCAGTGCGTCGTCCAGATCGGCAAGGTCGGTGACGTACTCGCCATGGCCTCCCAAAGCCCTGACGGCCTGATCGTAACGCGCATTGCTCAGTGTACACCCTATCAACCGTTCGGGTCCATAGTCGCGCATCTGAATAAGATGCTCCGCATTCCAGCACCCGTCATTGCCTACAACCACGACAAACGGGGTGTCTTCGCGCACTGCTGTTTCAAACTCTGCCAGGTGAAAACCGACCGTTCCATCACCCATCAGGGCAAACACCACTGCCCCGGGCTTCGCCAGTTTTGCGGCAATCCCATAGCACAGGCCGCCGCCAATCGCCCCGCCGGGGCCGTTGATGAGCCTGTGAGTGGCGCTGGTTACAGCCTGCGACCATTGCCCGAACTCCCCGCCGTCACTTATGACCACGCTTTCAGCTGCAGCATCCACCTGCCGCTGCACGGCGGCACACAATGCAGCCGGATGGATGCCGGCCGCGGAACGAACGTCGCTTTCCGAATAGCTTCGCGCGCCGATGTAGCTGGCCACTTCGCTTCGCCAGGCACTGCGGCCGGCATTGCCGGGCCTTTCCCGGATCAGAAGGTCCGCCACAGCCGTGGGGTCTGCAGGGATGGCCAGATCCAGGCGATCGGCAAGGTTCAGTCTGGCCCGGTCGCACTCTCCCGCCTCGGCATCGATCACGATCCACCGGCATGTTGGCAGACATACGTCTGCGCTGCCAAAGCCAAGCGCGAAATCCACCCGCTTGCCGAAACTGACAACCAGATCGGCCTTTGCCATCGCCTTTGCAAAATCGCCCAGCGCGGGATCTTTCAGACCGCGCGGGCTTTCCATCGCAACAACCGGCGCATCCGCCGCATCAGCCAGTGCGGAGAGCCGTGTACCGTATCGTGTCGGGCTCATTGCAGGTCCGCACACGAGCAATGGCTGGCTGGCAGCTGCCAGCGCCTTGCCAAGGAATTGCACCTCGTCAGGGTCCGGCCCGTGCGCCTGCGCTCGAGATGCGTCGTTTGCCGGCGCCGCTGCATCGGTCACATGCGCGTCCAGCACATCCACCGGCAGCGCCATGTGCACGGGGCCAGGCCGGTCTGAAAGGGCAACCCGAACTGCCTCGGCCGCATCCTGGCCAAGGGTGCCGGGATCTTTGGCCCGCAAGGAGAGTTTAGTCACCGGTGCCGTCATGGCCACCTGGTCCAGTTCCTGAAACGCCCCGCGGCCATCCTGTGCCAGCGGCGAGTCTCCGGTCAGGAACAACACCGGGCTCTCAGACTGGCGCGCGGTGTACAGCGGTCCAAGTGCGTTGGTCGCGCCCGGCGCGGCGGTGACCAGGCAGACACCGATGCTGCCGGTCAACTGCGCCCAGGCGTCAGCCATGAACACACAGGCCGCTTCATGGCGGCTGTGCACGATCTCGATGTTGACGTCCAGAAACGCGTCATAGACCGGCATGATCTGGTTGCCTGACAAGGAAAAAACCCTGGTAACGCCGGCAGCGGCAAGCGTTTGCGCCAGAAGGTCAGCACCTCTCATTTGGATTTCCTTTTCAAGGCTGAGATGCGCTGCTGGCCTGTTGCCGGGTGGCCTTGATGCCGGCGCGGACGATGGCGAACACGGTGATCGCTGTGAGCGTCCAGAAGAACCAGGTGATGGGCCCGCGGAACAACACCCATCCGGAGCTGCCTGACATCAGCATCGACTGGCGGAAGTTGTCTTCCAGCAACGGGCCCAGAATGAACGCGATCAGGAACGGCGCAGCCGGCACCTTGTAACGCATCATGACAAACCCGACGCCGCCCATGGCAAACATCACGCCGACATCGAAAATGTTGTTGTTGACGGCAAACACGCCATAGATGCACAGGATCAGCACGGCAGGAAACAGCACACCGCGCGGAATATCGGCCACGTACTTGAATCCTCTGATGGCCACCGAGCCGAGGAAAAACAGGAAGATCGAACTCACGATCAGGCCAATGAACAGCCCGTATATGATGTCCACATTGAGAACGAACATCATCGGTCCGGGCTGCAGTCCGTGGATCATGAAGGCGCCCATGATGATCGCGGTGATCACGTCGCCCGGCACACCCAGCGCCAGCAGCGGAATCAGCGTTGCGCCGGCGACACCGTTGTTGCCGGCTTCAGACGCTGCCACGCCTTCTATCTCGCCATTGCCGAAGTTTTCCTTGTTGGGCGATTTGCGCCGCGCTTCGGAATAGGACAGAAACGCCGACGGCGCGGCGCCGATGCCGGGTATCGAGCCCAGAAACACGCCAATGAAACTGCCCCGCACGATCGATTTGAAGGAACGTCTGTATTCCTGGAACGTCACCTTGTTCCTGCCGAGACTTCGGGCCACCCCGTCATGGGAGGCGGGATTCCAGACCATGCTCAGGATTTCCGGGATTGCGAATAGGCCGATCAGCACTGCGATGAAATTCAGGCCACCCATCATGTTCGGGTTTTCGAAGGTGAAGCGGTTGGTGCCGTACACAAGGTCCAGCCCGATCGTCGCCAGCAACAGGCCCAGCATGGCCGACAGCCCGCCACGCAACAGGCTGTCGCCAGATACGCCGGCAATGATGGTCAGCGAGAACAGGATAAGGGTGAAGAACTCCGGCGGGCCGAAGCTGAGCGCAAATGACGCCAGAAATCCGGCAAAGAAAATCAGCGCCAGATTGCTGATCAGGTCTGCCGTGCACGACGCCCACAGCGCCATGCCCAGGGCTTTGCCGGCCTGGCCTTTCTCCGCCATCGGATAGCCGTCCAGCACCGTTGCCGACGATGCCGGCGTGCCCGGTGTCTTGATCAGGATGGCCGGGATCGATCCGCCAAAAATGCCGCCCTTGTACACCCCCAATAGCAACAGGATGCCGGTGATCGGCGTCATGGAAAACGTGAACGGCAAGGTCAGCGCAACGGCCATGGTGGCAGACATGCCGGGTATGGCGCCGCCGA
The DNA here is from genome assembly GCA_039194725.1 of Pseudomonadota bacterium. Taxonomy (GTDB): domain Bacteria; phylum Pseudomonadota; class Alphaproteobacteria; order Rhizobiales; family Aestuariivirgaceae; genus Anderseniella. The sequence continues at coordinate 4,552 of JBCCVY010000038.1, read as the reverse complement.
TCACGCCGATCGCAACGCCAAGCGCCAGCGCCAGAAACGCCTCGACATTGCTGACCAATTGCAGGCCGGCGAAAAGACTGTCGATGAAGCTCATGGCAGCCTCACGAAGTCACCCTGGGGAACAGCGACCCCAGCAATGTGGGCAAAGAACACATACAGCACCAATGGGATAAGCACGGCGCAGACCAGCGCGGAACGCGGATGCTTTGTCTTCACCAGAAACGCGGTGGCGGCAAATGTCAGCATGGCCGTCCACACCAGGCCGAGCCGCGGCATGACCAGCACCGATGCCACCATGATCACGGCCATGATGGCCAGGCGCGTGAAGGCCGCAGTCCGGTTGTCAACGTCGGATTCTGCAGGTGCTTCCGGTCTCGCCCGGGCAATCGAAGTGACGATCAGCCCTGCCCCGATAAGTCCGGTTAGAGCTGCCAGGACATTGGGCCAGAACAGCGGCGACAGGACAATGTTTGGCACGTTGCTCGGGCTGGAGACCCAGAACGGAATCGCGACGGCTATTAGGAAGACAGATGCGGCAATGGCGCCGATACCAAGTTGTATCTGGATGCTTCTGTCTTCCATGGCCGCCTCCGGTGTTGAAAAGACGCCGGACTCTGCAAGTCCGGCGTCCGTACTGGCTCGATGGGAAGAAAGATCAGCCTTCGATTCTCATGCCCAGTTCATCTACCAGGGCGCGGAAAATCGTGTACTGGCCGCGGATGAACTCGTTGGCGTCTTTCGGGTTCATCAACTCAATGACCGATCCGCGCGCTTCCATTTTGCTGCGGAAACCCTCGTCCGCGGTCGCGGTCGCCATCCACGCACCCCACTTCTCAGCAACATCGTCCGGCAGGTCCGCAGGTCCGGCGATGCCGGTCCAGCCAACCAGTTGCTCCAATGCCGGTTTGCCAAGGTCGGCCGCGGTCGGTGCGTCAAACCCCTGAACAGGTTTTGGCGTGGTGACCATTAGCGGCACCAGCTGGCCATTGGCGACGAAACTGGCAAGTGCCGACGAGTTGGTGCACAAGAATGTGGCCGTGCCGTTCAGCACCGCGGTTGCCGCGGCACCGCCGCCTTTTTGAGGGATGTGGGTTGCCGCCTCGAGCGGCTTTTCGATCCCGAACTCCTTCAACACCATGGCACCTGCCAGATGCAGCAGCGAACCGACACCGGAAGAACTGTAGGCCACCCCGCCTTCTTTCACCTTGGCGATCAGCTCGTCCATCGACTTGATGCCCGATGCAGGCGTTACCGCACAGGCGACCGGATTGATCTCGTAGACGGTGACGAAGCGGAAATCGTCCAGCGTGTAAGGCAGGGTCGCCTTCATAGCTGGATTGACCGAATGCGACCCGACGCGGGCAAACAGCATGGTGTATCCGTCTGCCTTGGCGTTTTGCACCGCAACCGACCCGGTGGCACCGCCGGCCCCGGTAATGTTGGACATCACCAGCGGCTTGCCGACAGCGCTTCCCAAAGGTTCGGCGATTGTCCGGGCAGAAATATCAGTTGCCCCGCCTGCGCCATAGGGAATGACCATGTTGATCGGTCGTTCCGGATACTCGGCGAATGCCGCGGTCGCGGTAACACCAAGAGCCATGGCCCCAACAAAAGCGGCTTTGAAAAAATTCATCTGATACTCCCTCCTGGCACCGTGATTGCGTCGTCACGGCTGTTGTTTTTGCAGGCAGCCGATCCGGCAAGCCCGTCGATTATCCGGAAAACATATTATTAAGTCAGCCTTGCACAAAGTGACAAAAAATAACATGGACTGAAAGAAAAAATTACGCCAAACACATGCCATGTCCATCCGCGTATTGAGAACGCTCATCGCAGTCGAAGAGAACGGCACCTTCAGTGCGGCGGCCGATGCTGTTTTCGTCACCCATGCCGCCGTTAGCCAGCAGATGAAGACCTTGGAGGAAGAATGGGGCGTCACCATCTTTGACCGGACAAGGCGCACGCCTGTGCTGACCCCGACCGGCAGGGCTCTGGTCAGCAAGGCGCGCGAAGTGGTCGCTGCCTATGACGGATTGGTGCCATCGGTGCTCGGTGATGACGGCCTGCGCGGCAAGCTGATGCTGGGCGCAGTGCCAACCACACTGGTCGGGTTGACGCCCGCCGCCATATCCATGCTCAAGGAAGAATACCCTGACTTGCATGTCAGTGTTCATCCAGGTCTCACCAACGAACTGCTGTTGCAGGTCGAGCGCGGCAATCTGGACGCCGCGATCGTGACCAAACCCGATCTGCTGCCGGCCAGGCTGACCTGGCAGGACATCGCCACGGAACCGATGCAGTTGCTGGCATCCATGGAAGCCGAAAGCGACGATCCCGTATATCTCCTGAAAACCAATCCGTTCATACGGTTTTCCAGGAATGCCGTCGTCGGTGTGATGATAGAGAAGTGGCTGCAAAGGCTGAAAATTGAGGTCAACGACACCATGGAACTGGAAGGGCTGGAGGCGATTTCCAGCATGGTCTTGTGCAATCTCGGCGTTTCGATCGCCCCGCGCAGTTGCGTTCCGGCCATGAACCAGCTGCCGCTGAAACGCCTGTCGCTGGGCCCGGACGCCCCTGCCCGGCAACTCGGCCTTATCAGCCGTGACGACAGCGCCCGGGCGCGGGTGATCGACGAGATGCACGCCAGGCTGGTGGCTGCCGTCGCAGCGGCCGACCGCACGGCTGTCAGCACACAGGCAAATCCACCGGGATGACAGCGGAATTTTTCACCTATCTGGTGCTCGGCGCTGCGGCCGGTGGCCTGATCAACGGCTTTGCCGGCTTCGGAACAGCCCTGTTCGCGCTCGGATTCTGGTTGCAGATCATGCCGCCGGTCCAGGCGGTTTCCATCGTGGTCGTGATGTCGGTGGCCAGCGGCCTGCAGGGCCTGTGGCTGGTGCGGCGCTCGATTGCGGACCAACCGCGCCGCCTGGCCAGGTTCCTGCTGCCGGCGCTGGTTGGCATACCCGCCGGTGTGGCGCTGTTGTCCGTACTGCAGCCCGGCGTTTTGAAGATTGTCATTGCCGGCTTCATGATCCTGTATGGCGGCTTTTTCACACTCCGCGGTTCGCTGCCCAGGCTTGAACGGCCAACCCCGTTGATCGACTCCCTTGTCGGCCTGCTGGGCGGTGTTCTCGGCGGTGCTGCTTCACTGTCCGGCGCCCTGCCCACCATGTGGTGCGCCATGCGCCCGTGGCCGAAATCGGAAACCCGGGCGGTCCTGCAGCCGTTCAACGTGACCGTGCTGGGACTGGCCATGGCAGTCTTCGCCTTCAAGGGCGCCTACGGCTGGGACAGCATCGTACTGATTGCCATTGCACTGCCGGTGACCATGATTGCCGCCCAGATCGGCATCTCGGCGTTCAAGCGCCTGAGCGATGACCGGTTCCGCCGCATCGTCATCTTCCTGATGTTTGTCTCCGGCTCGACACTGCTGGTCAGGGAGTTCATGTTCTAGTCAGCCGATCAGTTCATCGCTCTTGTCATCGGTTTCGCCGAACCGCTTCAGCGTTGCCGGGCGGGTGCCCTCGTATGCCTTTTCCAGATTCTTGGTGATGCGTTCGTTTTCCCGTTCGAACAGGCAGTTGCCGTCCAGATCCGAGGCCACGATGAACGGGCCCATCCTGTTGCAGCGGATCACCCACATGGCCTGGGCAAGGCCAAGTTCCTCATTCCAGTGCACCGCCTCGACATTTTCAACGCCGCGACCGAGCAGCGCGCCGGTGCCGTAGCCGACGGTACTCAGGTAGATCGCGCCGTTGGGCACAAAATAGCTCTTGTAGTCCTTGCTGCTCATGCCGCCCTTGCCGATCACCAGCTTGGCGCCCGACTTGGCCAGCCACTCAGGCAGCCACTTGGCGAACCGGAAGGATGCCGTTGCGGTTACCGCGCCCATTTCAAAACTGCCGTCCGGGTTGATCCTCGCCGCCGGCGAGCAATGAAAATTCGCCGCACTCTGCGACGGCAGTTCCATGGGAATGTTGGCCTTGTCCTCAAGCGCACGGCGATACACACCCTCGCGCGCCGTATACATCAGCCCGTCCAGGTAGACGATGTCACCCAGCCGCAGCTCTGCCAGCGCTTCGGCGCTCGGCGTCGTGCTCAGGCGGATTTCTCGTGGTTTTGAGGCATTTGCCATTCCACTGTCTCCCGGCGTTGATAATCGGTGAACCAGTCAGGATCGGTGCGGTGTTCCACACGCCCGTCCGCGAAAACCCGTGCCACCGCCCGCCGCGAAGACAGGCAGAATGCGTGCACCGACATCTGCATGCCGCCGGTGTGGCAGTACCCCACCTCGATATGGGTATCGATGACCATCGACTTGCCGACGAACCCCATGGCGCCCATGCCGATGGAGTTGCCCAGTTCGGTGAACTCCAGTTCCAGCTCCGCAATCTTCGGATCGGAATTCCTGTCTCCTACGGTACGCAGGCAGGCAGCCCGTTTGCCCAGCACCATGCAGGTGTCCTTGCAGCCGCCGAGCCCGATGCCAATGATCGCCGGCTGGCAGGCCAGGCCGCGCTTGCCGAACGCCACCAGGCTGTCGAGG
>JBCCVY010000037.1:0-15084 GCA_039194725.1 Pseudomonadota bacterium | reverse complement strand
GGTGATGGCGGCGATCGACAAACCTTCCACCGTCTCCTGCAACCGCAATTGCAGCTTGGCGCGGTTGTCCATGCTTTCCAACAGCGACTGGTTCTGTCTTTCACGGCTGATATCAACCCGGGTCGACAACAACTGGGTCGCCCGTGCAACCCGTTCGGACATGATCGACAGCCGCCTGGACACCGCCTCGCAGGTGCGCATGGCCGGCGACAGCCGGCGTTCGGTGAATTCGGCAAACAGTTGCAGGCCTTCAATGCGATCTTCGCGCAACTCTGAAATACGCAAGCCAACCAGGTCGGCATAGGCGCGCGCGGCAGAAAACCGGAACTGGCTGTTGGTGTGTTCGCGCACCACATCGGCATGCAGCAGTGTCAGCCGATCGAGCAGCTTCGGTTCGTCTGCTTCGTCCGCCCCGCGCATGGTGGACGTGATCTCGCCCAGCTCGATCTCGAAACCACTCAGAACCGGCATCAGGTTTCGCGCCACGGGCAGCGTCAGCAAGGCCAGAACACGATAGGTGTCCGTTTCCAGCAGGCGCTGCACGGTCCTGCCACGCTGGCGCGGGGTCATGGCGTTGTCAAAAACCAGCATGCGGCCGAATCCGTCCGCATGTATCCGGAAATCTGCGTACGCCCGGCCCAGGCCGCCAGCGATTTCGGCGCCAACCATCGGGTTGCCGGCAAAGTTTTCTTGCGACAGTTTGTCTTCATCCGGTTTGGTTCTTGGCAGCGGCAGCATCTCGAGATGGTTGGCAACCAGGACTTCACCGGCCAGCGTCTGCAGCCAGTCCTGCGGCACGGCTTCAAGTGCTGTCACCTCGAACAGTTTGGAGGTGCCCTTTGCCGGCACAAAGAACCAGTAACGGGTGAATTCCGTGTGGCGTTCCCATTTCAGCCGGAACGGCCCCAGATCGGCACTGAAATGATTGGCGTCGGGTGCCGGCGGCAGCACACCAAAGCGCTGGCACAGATCGGCCAGCGGCGCCATGTCCAGCTCGCCGAACAACACCAGATAGGTAAGGCGCACCCGCCTTGGCAGCGCCTCTGGTGGACGGGCATGGACCTCATTGTTCAGCGGCAGGCGGGCCGCATGGTCCGCCGGCAACACATGTCCAATACTGCCGATCATCACTGCGCCCCCTTTTTTAAGACGATTGCCGGGTAGTTGGCGCAACGATAACAATGCACACGGCAGGCACCAGCGGTCGAACTGACGCATCACGCGGTCAGCTCAGATGACGACCGGTGTCTGCAAAGACAATAGGAAATCCGAGCCAGTCGGCGCGCGTCATTCTGACGATTTGGCCAGCTCTTCGAACTGCGGCGCGTTGGGGCAGAAGTCGCGCGCGGCAAGATCGCCACGCTTGCCCGCCAGCCACTTGCGGCACACGCCGCGCTGATCGCAATGACCGCAAGCTCGGGCCATGTCCACTTCCCGCCAGTGTTCACGGCCCAGCACCTCCGGTGCAAGCCCGTGCGCCCTGGCCATTGCTTCCATGCGCGCACGCGTATCGGAAGGACACGATGCCAGCGAATGCAGGTCGGTGGACGAAATGCCGACATCCGATTGCTGAGAACCGTCAAGCGCCAGCAGGAACTGCCTGTCCCGATGCTGGTCCAGCGCGCGACGAACCCGCTTCAGAATAGACGTCATGATGTTCACCTTTCGATAAATCCATTGGCCCTGTGAACACACTCCCACAAGGCAATGCAACGCACATTGATCTCGATCAACCGGCACCTTCGCAGACAGTGCAACCATGTCATAACGACCTATGCAGCACTGGAGGTGAGCAATGAGGGTGTTGATTGCTTATGCGACCACCGAGGGGCAGACGCGAAAAATTTCCCAGACCATAGCCAATCAGGCCGTTGCACTGGGTCATCAGGTCGAACTGCTCGACACAGCGCGCAAGCGCCGGGACGTCCATACCGATGACTTCGACGCCTTCATTGTGGCAGCCTCGGTGCATCAGGACCGGCATCAGGACGAGATAGAAGTGTTCGCAACCGCCAGCCGGGCGGCTCTGGAGGCCAAGCCGGGCATGTTCATATCTGTCAGCCTGGCCGCGGCGTTCGAGGAAAAGGCCGCAGACGCGGCCCGCTACATCTCGGACTTCATCGCCCGCACAGGATGGACACCCGCTCTCAGCCTGACGGTAGCCGGCGCCGTGAAAAGTGAGGAATACGACTACTTCCAGCAGCAGATCCTGGAACACATCATCTTGAAGGATCGCGATGAACTGGGCCCCGAGGAAACGCAGGAGTTCACAGACTGGGACGGGCTCGCCAGGTCCGTGAGAGATTTCCTGGAGCAAAACGGCACCGGTTGACCGGCCCTTGCATCGCAGTTCACATTAGACGGCCATGGAGTAGCGGGCAGCCTTCTGCTTCATTCTGGTGTCAAACCACGACGCCACGGTGCGTACAAAACCGTGTCCGTGGGGATGGATCCAGAACGTATCACCGTCAAAACCGGCAAGATCATGCGGGTCGGCGTCCAGCGCGTCCAGAATCTCTGTTCGGAGCTGGTCGGTCGCTGAACCGTGATCGCGACGCAGCGCCGAAAGGCTGAACGAATACCGGCACATCAGGTTTTCAATGATGTCCGCGTGCAGCTTGTCTTCAGCCGTCAATTCGATGCCGCGTGACACCGGCAGCTGGCCGGCCGCCACCGCACGCACATAGTTGCCGGTCGCTGGCTCGTTCTGCACATAACCCGCCGGCAACCGTCCGATTGATGAGGTGCCCAAACCCAGAAGCGTAGCGCACGGGTCATCCGTGTAGCCCTGGAAATTGCGGCGCAACAGGCCCTCGCCCGCGGCAATCGCCAGCGAATCCTGCGGCAGCGCGAAATGGTCCATGCCAATTGGCAGATAGCCGCCGTCTTGCAGGATGTCCGACGCCACCGTCGCCTGACGAACCCTTGCAAATGCATCCGGAAGTGCCGCTTCAGGTATCAGTTTCTGGTTCGGTTTCATCCAGGGCACGTGTGCATATCCGAACAGCGCGACCCGGTCCGGTTCAAGTGTGCGGACCTGCTCAATGCTCCGCGAGACGGTTTCCTCACTCTGGTACGGAAGCCCGTACAGGGCGTCTATGTTGAGCGACCGGACACCGACGCCGCGCAGGCCTTCCACCGTGGCGGCGGTCTGCAAGAAAGTCTGGGGGCGATTGATTGCCTTCTGGACCCGTTCATCAAAATCCTGAACACCGATGCTGGCGCGCGTGATACCGAAGGCCCCGTAGGCCTCGAATTCTTCACCCGACAAATCAGACGGATCGATCTCGATGCTGATTTCAGTGGCGTCATGCAGTTGAAAATTGCTGTCGATGGTGCGGCGCAGGCGTTCCAGATCATCCCGTTTGAGCATGCTCGGCGACCCGCCACCCAGATGCACCCGGTTGAGCAGTGGTGAGAAACCGATCGCATCCCTGAGCAGGGCAATCTCCTGGCGCACGGCGGACAGATAGGGAGGAATCGGATCATAGCGGTTGATCTGCTTGGTATGGCACCCGCAGAACCAGCACATCCGGTCGCAGAACGGGATATGGACGTAAAGCGACAAGCCTTCGTCCTCCGGCAGTGTTGCGAGCCAGTTCCGGTAATCTTCCTCGCTGACACCATCGTGAAAGTGCGGCGCCGTTGGATAGCTGGTGTAGCGAGGCACCGGCGCGCTCAGGCGTTTGACCATGTCTGCTTCGCTGATGATTTTCATGTCACACCCACTCCTTGACGTTGCAGTACACCTGAGCAGATGGTTGTCAGCCTTGATTTGGATCAATGGCGCAGGCGACATGCCGAGCGTAGGCGTGACCATGGCGAACCTGACTTTCGCCGCATTTCAAGATAATGTCCGGCGCATCCGCAAACCCTGTTTCCCAAAGGCCCCTGCCCCATGTTCAGACAATTCATGCCTCGATCTGCAAGCCTTGCCGGTGCCCTCACTGCCGCTGCATTGCTGGCCACGCCCGCGTTTGCCCAGTCCACACCGCAAGCTCAGCAGCGCACATTGGCGCTGACCGGCCAGGGCGAGGTGAAATCGCCCCCTGACATTGCGGTCATTTCCGCCGGCGTCGTATCGGAAGCCGGGACCGCCCGGGAGGCCCTGACGCAGAACAATGAAACCATGGCGGAGGTGCTGCAGACCATCGAAGCCGCCGGTGTCGCCAAAAAGGACATCCAGACCTCGAATTTTTCCGTGCAACCGAAATACAAGTATGCAAAGCGCTCCAGCAGCGGCGACCAGGAGCCCCCGCGCATCACCGGCTACACGGTCACCAATCAGGTCACGGTGATTGCGCGCGACCTGGACCAGCTTGGCCCCGTTCTCGATGCGGTTGTGTCATCGGGGGTCAATCAGATGAACGGCCTGAGCTTTTCCATCGCCGAGCCGGCGCCATTGCGCAACGAAGCACGCAAGCTCGCCGTGGCCGAGGCCAGGGCCCGCGCCGAACTTTATGCGGAGGCTGCCGGTGTGTCTCTCGGCAAGATCCTGTCCATATCCGAAGCCGGTGGGCATCGCCCGCCGCAGCCGGCATATCGCCGCGCTGCACTGGAGGCCGCCGCAGCCGACGCGGTGCCCATCGCGCAGGGTCAGCAGTCGGTGCAGATGCAGGTCAACATCGTGTGGGAGATAGAGTAGACGCACCTGCCCGCAAAGCTGTCACGGTCCGTCCTGGAATCTCCTCAAGGTTTCCGCGGCAGTTGCGAGGTCACGATCCAGCAACCGCCGGTAGGTATGCTTCCATCCGGTCTTGGCATTCACCAGGTAACTTGACCGGGACAGGTCCCACCAGGCATTGCGGGCCAGCTCGGTCTCTCCAACATTGCGGATCGACAGGCCTGAACCGGGAAAGAATGTGAACTCCCGGAAGTAGATGCGGTCATTGTGGCAGAACAGATCCACCCGAACATAGTCAAAACCGGCCGCGAGGCGTTCGGCGATGTCCGCCAGCTTGTGGTGAATTGGCCCGAACTGCGGTTCGTAACTGCTTGAATACTCCTCCCAAACCGTATCGGTTCGCGACAGATCCCGGTGCAGCGAGATATGATTCCTGTTTCCGAAGCGGTCATGGATCATGCTGATCGTCAGCACCCGGCCGCCAAAGGTGTGAATGTTGAAATCATCGGGAACCCGACCGCTCGGGTCCACGAAAAGTTCCTCCGCATAGAACTTCTGCCTGACCAGGGCATACGGCCATTCGCCGATCCGGTGGCCGTAGACAAAACGCATCTTGGGCCTGAAGTATTCAATGACATCGGCCTTGTTGAGATGGTTCGCCGACCAGTTGAACAGGTTCCAGCCGCTGCCGCGGTTGGTCTTGATCACGCATGGCCGGGTCAGCATGTCCGGCGGCAGATCCTCAGGCCTGTCACCGACCCACATGACCTGCGGCATCGTCAGCCCAGGTGCCGCTGTTTTGGCTACATCGCGCGCTGCCAGCTTGTCGGTCATGGCCCCAAACCGCTGATCGCGGTCAAAGATTTTCCGCCACAGCAGCTTCTCGTTGAACGAGCGCGGAAATGCAGGATTGGGGAATTGCCGCAGAGTCCGCCAGTACCTGATCAACAGGTGCGGATACCTGAACCACGCATATAGGTTCAGGGCAACGCACAGGCCAGACCTGAACAGACTATCCATGACGTGCCAGATGTGCTCAGCGGATCGGTGGGGCGTACATCAGGCCGCCGTCAGTTCACAGCCGGTTGATTGAGCGCTCGATCTTCACCTTGGAATCAGCGCCCAGGTTGCGGCGATAGATTTCCTCGTAGTTGCCGACCTGCTTGATGGCCCGGTACGCCCAGTCCTTATCGAGCCCCAGGGCTTCGCCAAAACTGCCTTCAATGCCGAGCAATCTGCGAATTTCGGGTGACTTGGACCGTCGCATCTCGCCCACATTGGCCTGTGACACGCCAAGTTCTTCAGCATTCACCAGAGCAAAATGCACCCATTTGACGATATTGAACCATTGGTCGTCGCCTTGCCGCACGGCCAGGGACAACGGCTCTTTGGAGATGACATCCGGCAATGCCATGTGCTCGTCCGGATTGCTCATCTTAAGACGGTTGGCATAGACGCCCGAGATATCAGAGGTGTAGACATCACATCTCTCGGTGTCATAGGCCGACAGCACCTCATCGACAAACTCAAACGAGACAATCTCGTACTTCATGTTGTTCTTTCGGAAGAAGTCCGCCAGGTTCAGTTCGGTGGTGGTTCCGGTTGTGGTGCACACACTGCTGCCGGCTAGCTCAAGCGCGGAAGAAATACCCAGGGACTTGCGCACCAGGAAACCCTGCCCGTCATAGAAATTGGTTGCCGCGAAGACCAGGCCAAGGCTGGTATCGCGGGTCATGGTCCAGGTGCTACGCCGTGACAGCAACTCGACCTCGCCTGATTGCAGCGCGGTAAACCGTGACTTTGCATTCAGCGGATTGAAGTTGACCTTTTCTGCAGACCCCAGCGCGGCAGCCGCCACCGCACGGCAGTAATCGACATCGAATCCGGACCAGTGCTTAGACTCGTCAGCAGTGGAAAAACCAATAGTGCCCGGGTGAATGCCACACTCCAGCTTGCCGCGTTGCTTGATGATCTCCAGGGTTTGGGCCGATGCCTGGTTACCCACGAAACCAAATGCAAACAGCGCAACAACAAACAGTCCTGCAAACCGGAAGGGAAATGAGTCTCTGATGCAGCTTGCAACTTTTAACATCGCACTGTCCTTGTGCTGGGTCTGGAACTTGCTGGAGTAGACAAATCTCTGCGGAAAGCGTCAACAGCCTTGCTGCATGTTTTCCGGGTTTTCGACCATTGTCCGATGCAGAGATCATCCCGGCATCGCCAAACAAAGACCCGCGCTCCGGCCTTGGCCGGAACGCGGGCTGTTGAACGGGGGACAGGGAGGCCTCCCCCGTTTTGCTCCCCCGGAATCAGAGATTGCCTTTCGACATTTCGCCGGCGATGAAATCAGCCTGGCGCAGCGCCAGTGCCACGATTGTCAGTGTCGGATTTTCTGCCGCCCCGGTAGTGAACTGACTGCCGTCGGACACGAACAGATTGGCGATGTCGTGGGTCTGGCCATGCTTGTTGACCACTCCGTCCTTGGCATCGGCGCTCATCCGGTTTGTGCCGAGATTGTGTGTGGACGGGTACGGTGGCGTGCGGAATGTCTTGACCGCACCGGCAGCCTTGTAGACCGCCTCGCCGCGGCCGAAGGCGTGGTCGCGCATCTTGATGTCATTGTCGTGATCATCGAAGTGCACGTTCGGCACCGGCAGGCCGTGCTGATCCTTCTCGGTGGCGTGCAGGGTGATGGCATTTTTCTCCTGCGGCATGTCCTCGCCCACGAGCCACATGCCGGCCATGTTCTCATAATTGTCCATCCACCAGGAAAAGTCCTTGCCCCATCCGCCCGGGTCGAGGAACGCAGCCATGAACGGCAGACCCAGAGACAGTGTTTCCATCTCGTAACCGCCCACGAATCCACGTGACGGATCATGCCGGGACTCATCCTGAATGATACCGGCCATTGTCGTGCCGCGGTACATGTGCACCGGCTTTTCGAACACTGCGTAAACCGAGCCGGTCATGTGGCGCATATAGTTCTTGCCCACCATGCCGGACGAGTTTGCCAGTCCATCGGGGTGCTTCGACGAGGCCGAGTTCAGCAGCAGGCGCGGGCTCTCAATGGAGTTGCCCGCCACACAGACCACGCGGGCCTTCTGCACATGCTGCTTGCCGTCCTTGTCGGCATACAGCACCCCGGTCACCTTGCCGCTGTCATCATGCTCGATCTTGAGCACTTGCGCGTTCGACCTGACCTCCAGGTTGCCGGTCGCTTCGCCCTTCGGAATTTCAGCGACCAGTGTCGACCACTTGGCACCCGTCTTGCAGCCCTGGAAACAGAAGCCGATCTGCTGGCACGAAGCCCTGTCGTCACGCGGTTCCGAATTGATCGCCATGCGGCCGGTATGAACGTCCTTGTAGCCGAGCTTTTTCGCGCCGGCCTCAAACACCTTGTAGTTGTTGTTGCCCGGAAGGCCAGGGATCCCGTTGGTTCTGGTAACACCCATGCGGTCTTCCGCCTTGGCATACCAGGGGTCCATTTCAGCCATGTCTATCGGCCAGTCGAGCAGGCTGGCACCAGCAATGTCACCATAAGTGGTCCTGGCTTTCCATTCATGTTCTTGAAAGCGCAGCGACGCGCCGGCCCAGTGGGTTGTCGATCCGCCCACGGCCTTGACGATCCATGCCGGCAGGCCGGCAAAGTCTTTCGCCACCCGCCAGGAGCCGGACGTGGTGCGTTTGTCGAGCCACGAGATCTGTCCGAACGATCCCCACTCGTCGTTCTGGAATTCATCGGTCTCGTGCCGTCCGCCTGCCTCCAGGATGACAGTCTTCACGCCCTTTATAGCCAGTTCCGCGCCCAGTGTGCCACCGCCTGCGCCGGAGCCGATAACGACCACAACACTGTCGTCATTCATGTCAAATGTAGCCATGTCAATGTCCTCCCTTACAGCCAGTTGATGTCATCGAAGCCGCGCTCCAGATATCCGCCCTTGTCGGCGGACGCACCCTCGTAGCCGAACAGCGGCCAGGCTTCCTTATTGTTGTAAAGTCCCGTCACCAGGTTGCCGCGTACCTTCTGGAAGAAACCGTCATTCTCGATGGCTTTCAGCAGGGCCGTTCTCTTGTCCGCATCGGTGATGCCCGAGTAGGAGCCGCCCGCCGCCTTGTACAGTCCTGCAACACCGTCGGTCAGCATGGACTTCAGCGCGCCGTCATCCTTGGCAGCCTTGTCCAGGCCGGACACTGCAGCGGCATAGAACTTGTCCTCCAGCCGGTCATGCGGATAGGTGTCACGCGACATCTGCACCAGGGTTGCAAACGTATCTGCATCCAGGTTTTCCGCGGTTGCGGCCCACGCATGGTTGTGGCCGTACACCAGGCCGCCGGTGCCGGTACCGGCCACAATGAGGCCCGCACCGGCAGCTTTCAGCGCGGTGCGTCTGGATATATTGGTATGTCCGTTCATCTTGCCATTCCTCCTCGATTTTATTGTTTTGATTTCAGGTATATCTGCCGTGGCGCTGCAGAACCTCGATCTTGTATCCATCCGGATCCTGCAGAAAAAAGAACTTGGCCATCAACGCACCGTCGCGATGAAACTCCTTCACGTCGGTAGGGTTGAGGCCGTTGGCCTTGGCGACCGCATGCTGCTCGTCGACATTGTCCACTGACACGGCCAGGTGGCCGTACCCGTCGCCATGTTGATAAGGTTCGCTGCGATCATGGTTGACCGTCAGTTCGACTTCGAAATCGTTCTCTGAGTTCTTCAGGTAGACCAGCGTGAAACCGTCAAATTCAAATCGGTCTTCTACGTCCAGTCCGAATGCCGTGCTGTAGAAGTCGACTGACCTCGCCTCGTCAAGGACGCGCACCATGGTGTGAATGGCTTTTGCCACCGGAATTCCTCCCTTGCAGTCTTGTTATCCTGCAAAGGCTAACACCATCGCCGTCCATGTGGTGTTATTCAGCTACTACACGTTCACAGGCGTCCACACCGACCTGCCCCGCCATCACTCGGCAGCGACGCCTTCCAGCTTGGCGCGCGCCTCGCGCGCTTCCCGGGCCAACTGCACGTGATCAAATGACGGATCCAGAAAGTTGATGCAGCAGCATCTCAGCAGCGAAGCAAAATTGCTGACCTCACCATGGATTTCCGCAGCTTCTTCGTACAAGGCTGACAAGAACTTGGCCATTGGCATGTCCTGCTCGTCTGCCAACTGTTCCAGTATCACCCAGAATTTCGCTTCAAGACGCACACTTGTCGGGTGGCCCATCAGGCGAACCGACCGTGTTTCAAATGAATAGTTGGATGGTGACTGACCCGCAAATATCTGACACATAACGAACATCCTCCCTGTCGTGCGAGCAAAGTTTCATGCTTAAAGCAGCAAAATTCGCACTTTTCGGCCTGTTTCAGGCTCTTTAAACTGTAATGATGTCCACTTGCGCCGCAGTTGGCAACCACTTGCCGTATCAATTCTGCGATGCGAGAACCCCGGTCACGCCGTGTCGGGACCGTCCAGCATGAACCAATTGCCATTGTGGAGATGCGCCCGTCGACTGCAAACCGGCGTCCGTGCAGGCGTCAGAAATGCTCCGAACGAAGCACTTCCACATCGCAAACCGACACTATGCCGATGTACCGCTCGACAATTTCCCTGACTGCCAATAGCACGTCCTCTTCCCTTGAGGGGTCGGTGATGCAGACCACACTCACAATGCGTGCCGTGTCGCCAAAAACATCGTCGCGTTGCCAGTCGCCCGACATGCCGCGCCCGGCCAGCGCCGGCAGGACCGTGTATCCGGTCACCCCAAATCGGTCCAACACCTCGACAATCCGGTGCAGTGCTGCCGCCTCGATCATGATTTCGATGCGCTTTTTCTTATGGGTGATCAGCGTCATGTCAAAACCTCTGCAAGCCAAATATAGAGTGGAATGCCAATAGCCAGATTGAACGGGAAAGTAACTCCTAAGGACAAGGTCAGATAGATCGACGGCGTCGCTTCAGGCAGCGCCAGTCGAAGTGCCGCCGGTACCGCGATATAGGATGCCGACGCCGACAAGGTCATCAGCAAGGCCGCACTTCCGGCCGGCAGACCGAGCAGAATTGCAGTTCCCGCGCCAAAGCCTGCACCAATCAGTGGCATGTAAAATCCGAACAGCAGCACCGGCATCGACAACCGGCCGAGGCCGGACCGAAGCCCACGTGCGGCGATGAGGCCCATGTCCAGCAGGAACAGGCACAACACGCCGCGGAACGGATCGACAATAAACGGCGAAATCGCATCAAGCCCGGGTTTGCCGGTAACATAGCCGATGATGAATGCGCCGGTCAGCATGAGGACTGAAGAATTGAAGAAGATCTCGCGCCCGATATGGGTGCCCTGCTCCTCCAGCGGGCTTTCCGCATTGGCCCGCTTGGCCAGAAGCAACGCCATCATGATCGCCGGGCTCTCCATCACTGCCGCAACCGCGATCATGTAGCCGTCATAGCCAATTCCAGCCGTTTCCAGGGCCTGCGTCGCGGCCACAAAGGTAACGATCGAAATCGAACCGTAATGGGCCGCAACAGCTGCGGCATCCACACGCGACAAACCACTGGTGGCCCGTAACAGGCCAAAACCGGCAACCGGCAATAGTGCCGACAGCGCCGCACCGGCGATCAATACGGCAAACAGTGTTGTCGTCAGGCCGCTGCCGGCCAGTTCCACGCCGCCCTTGAAGCCAATGGCCATCATCAGATACAGCGCCATCGTCTTGGCTATGGCTTCCGGGATGGAGAGATCGGATTTCACAAACGATGCAAACAGGCCGAGAGCGAAGAAAAGCACCATCGGCGAAATCAGGTTCTGCTGAGCAATCTCAAGCATACCGCCCCTTCCCTGCCGGTTTCTGCTGTCTGCCTCTACTAGACAAGTAGAACCGTCCTTGCACGGGGAAGCAATGCCGCACCGGGCTGTTCTCCCCAGTGATTGTAGGTCTGCACGCCGCCGGACCTGCGCACCTCGGCAAGCAAGTCAAGGTCCACCTCGGCATGTACCCACTGCGGATTGTTCAGCTCGCCGAGCGCGATCACTCCGCCGGCCGGGAACCCGGTGTCGGATGCGGCATACACGCCGGCTGCTCCGACATTCCTGTCAACCGGCGGGCACCACGGGGCCGAGCCAACCGTCGGTGAATGCACAGTGTAAACCTGGTTCTCCAGCGCCCGCGCCATGCAGCCGGTGCGCACTCGCCAGTATCCGTGCTCCGTTTCAGTATTGGATGGCGCCAGGATGATCTCGGCGCCGGCCTCCGCCAGCGCGCGCGACAAAAGCGGAAACTCAATGTCATAGCAGATCAAAAGTCCCACCTTGAAGTGGCCCAGATCAAACACGCACAGGCTGTCGGCCGGTCCGGCAGACACCTGCCAGGGCTCGCGTTCCCAAGGTGTCATCATCAGCTTGTGATAGTCGCCCTGCTTGCCTGAAGGCGCAAAGATGCGGGCAAGATTGGTTGCCCGGCCGTCCGCATGCCGTTGCGGGCCGGATGCCGCAACAATCGCCACTCCGTGCTCGACCGCGAGGCGCTGGTGCAGGTCCGCCTGCAACGGCAGACGATCTGACACCGCATCGATCGCGCCCTGAAGGTCCGCCGCCACGTCTTCGCCGGCAAGCGACGCCAGTTCCATGGCGCCGTATTCAGGAAACACCAGCAATTGCGAACCCGCCGCCACCGCTTCGCTCACCCAGCGGGTAATCTTGTCAGCGTATTCATGCGGTGATGACAACTCATCCAGCGGGTACTGCGCGGCGGCAATCTTGAGAGTTCGGGTCATAGTTGCTTTATCCAGAACTGCATCGGCTTTTCGGTCTCTGCTGTGGCGCCGACATCTCTCCACGAATAGGCAGTGGTCATGCCCGCCAGCTTCTCAAACCCGCGCCGGCGCCAGAAGCCGTCCAGCGGTACATAAGTCTCCGGCCGGCGCGGGTCTTCCAGCGGTCGCACCACGCCACAAAACACCGCATGGCTGTAGCTGCCGAAGCTTCTCGTATGCGCCTCTCGCGCCTCGAAGAACTTCACCCCCGCTCCTTGGCCCCGATAGCCAGGCAGCAACAGGCTCT
Source organism: Pseudomonadota bacterium (assembly GCA_039194725.1). Taxonomy (GTDB): domain Bacteria; phylum Pseudomonadota; class Alphaproteobacteria; order Rhizobiales; family Aestuariivirgaceae; genus Anderseniella. The sequence continues at coordinate 2,408 of JBCCVY010000037.1, read as the reverse complement.
CGGCAAAATAGAAAATTTTCGACGTGTCGAACCCGGCCCGCTCAAACGGTTCCCGAAACTCCGCCGCTTCGCCGGCCAGGGGCGCCGCCGTCGCGGCTCCCACGATAGTATCGCCATCGAAGGCGGCGGCCAGAAAGGCCCGGTCCGCGTGCCTGAACCGCGCCAGGTAACCTTCCTCATAGTCGAGATCACCGTCATACAGATACGGCCATGCCCGGAACACCTCGATACGAAGTGCCGCCAGTGCGGAGATTGCAGCGTCGAAGTCCGGTCCGGAAAGCGGTTTTACATTGACACCCATCGCTCAGCCGATGACCTGCCGGGTCCAGTCAGGCAGGCTGTAGTGAGTTGACACGCGGGTGATCCTGCCGTCCTTGACTTCAAAGAACGCGCCCACGGTCAGCCTGTAGGTCTGTCCCGCGGCCGGTGGCAGTCCTTCATCGGTTTTCAGATACCTGCCCTTGAGCTTGAACTCGGCTGCGGCGCGCGACCCGTCCGTCGAGGTCATCACCACGATATCAGACAGCTGCTCGTGATAGCAGGTATGCATATGGCTGAGAAACTCGGCAAAGCGCTTCTTGCCCCTGCGCCTTTCACCCTGGCTGACGTCATGCACAAAGCCTGACCCCAGGCAGTCCAGCATTGTGTCGGTGTCCTGCGCGTTGAAAGCGGCGTAGTACCGGTTGATGAGTTTGCGCGTCGTCGCTGCGGTCATGGGATAGTCGCCCCCAGGTTTGAGATTGCATATCTGCCGCGCGTCATAGCAGCGGCTGTCAGACCGGAGCAAGCGGGATCAATGCAGAAACTGCAACAGTGATGATGACACGGTGGATGGCGTATTAATCAACACAATTGTTGACTATCAACAATATTGTTGATAATTGGCATGCATGACACAAGCTCAAGCGACCAACGTCACCGATATCGCCGAACATCGCCTGGACGCGGTGTTCTCCGCGCTTTCGGATCCGGTCAGACGTTCAATCCTGGAAATGATTGCCGATCGCGAACTGCTTGTGTCCGAGATCGCGTCCGCCTTCGACATTTCATTGCAGGCGGTCTCCAGGCACATCCAGGTACTGGTGCGGGCCGGCCTGGTGCAACAGCAGCGCAGCGGCCGCATCAGTCGCTGCCGCATCGAAACCGGTCCGCTCTACGATGCAGCCGTGTGGCTCAACAGGTACACCCAATACTGGCAGGATCAGTTCGACCTGCTTGCCACGCTGCTCGACACGGGCCCAGCGCCAAACAGTGAGGAGGAAAGTTCATGACCATACACAAACCCGATCTGCAGAAGCTCGGCGACCTGCACAATCGTATCGTTGAGCTGCGCAAGCAGATGGCCGACTTGATGAAATCCGCGCCTGTGGAAGTGGCCGACTACACGTTTCAGACACCGGATGGCGATGTCTCCCTGTCCGATCTGTTCGGCGGCAAACCGGATCTTTTGATGGTGCACAACATGGGCACCGGGTGCACCGGATGCACCTTGTGGGCCGACGGATTCAACGTCATCTACCCGCACCTGGCAGACCGGGCAGCGTTTTGTGTATCCAGCCCCGACACGCCCGAGACCCAGAAGAAGTTTGCCGCATCGCGCGGCTGGCGCTTCCCGATGGTGTCTCATCAAGGCTCCAGTTTCGCGGAAGACATGGGATATCGCGGCGAAGATGGCGGCTGGCATCCCGGGCTGTCGTCGTTCCGCATGGATGACGGCAAGATCACCCGCATCGCCACCACGCCGATGGGACCGTTCGACGATTATTGCGCCATCTGGCATATGTTTAACCTGCTGCAGGACGGCCCGGACGGATGGGAGCCGCAGTACAAGTATGACTGACAGCGCGAAGGGCGGCCAATGGCGCAAGTCACCGCCTGACCTTGTTGAGCTGTTTGCATCTGTCCTGCCGGATGAACCCACAGTCGAGAGGCGGCAGATGTTTGGTTATCCGTGTGCATTCGTGAACGGCAACATGTTCACCGGCCTGCACCAGGAATCCCTGATTGTGCGGCTTGATGAGGATGGCCGGAAAAGACTGATTGACGAGGCCGGCGCCCGGCAATTCGAACCCATGCCGGGCCGGCCGATGAGGGAGTATGTTGCGCTGGCGGACTCGGTGCTGAAAGACCGGGACAAGCTCATCGAAATCATCCGGTCGGCGAAACAGTTTGCCGCTTCGCTGCCGCCGAAAGTCAAAAAGCCACGCAAGAAGAAAAGCGCTGCGCCTAGGTGAAAAGGTTTCGCTTCCGACATCAACAAGCCCGGCCACGGTCGCAACCGGGCCCGGCTTTCGTTGATGTTGGTTACGTCTACTTGTAGCAGGGATAGCCGGCCGCACGGCAGTGGTGCCACTTGCCCTTCTTCGTGCAGTCCTAATGGCGCACGCGGGCCCAGTCCCACTTGCGGT
>JBCCVY010000036.1:0-15158 GCA_039194725.1 Pseudomonadota bacterium | reverse complement strand
TATGAATATGTTGATCAAAGAGGTCGGTAGTCGCTTGTCAGAAGCGATGTCCGGAGCGGGTGAATGATGACCGTTCGCGCGCCGAAATTCAAATCGGCAGACGTGAAACGCTTGATTGGTGCTGCTCGGGCTGAGGCTCTGGAAATAGGTCGCGTAGAGGTTCGGCCAGATGGCACTATTTCCGTATTCGTCAGGCCTGCAGATGATCAGTCGCCGGAAGAGACTCTTGAAAAATGGAAGGCCAGTCGTGCGCGTTAAACTCAAGGGCATCAACAGCATTAGCAAGCGTCTCGCCGATGGTACCAAGGTCACGTACTGGTATGCCTGGAAGGGAGGACCACGCATTGGCGACCCACGCACACCTGAAGGACAAGTTGACTATTTCGAAGCCTGTGCCACGCGGGTTTCCGGCAAACTTGGAGTATTGGAAACGCTGGTTGATGGGTATTTGGATAGTGCGGACTTCGCACAGCGTGCTCCGCGCACAAAGCAAGACTATCGGTCAAAATGCAAACTGATTGTTCAGCGTTTCGGAGATATGCCACTTGGTGCGCTTGCTGCTCGAGGCGCGCGCGGAGAATTCATGCGCTGGCGTGACGAATTGGCGAGGTCTTCGCCAAGGCAGGCAGATTATGCCTGGTCTGTGTTGAGCAGGGTGCTTTCATGGGCCGTTGACCGTGGTGAAATAGAGAAGAATCCCTGCGAACGTGGCGGACGCCTCTACCATAGCTGCCGCGCTGAAATCATCTGGACTGATGAGGACGAAACGGCCTTCTTGGCTGAAGCGTCACCTGAATTGCAGCTTGCATTCATGCTGGCTATTTGGACAGGCCAAAGGCAGGGAGATTTGTTGCGACTGCCATGGAGTTCCTATGACGGCGAACGCATTCGGCTCAAGCAATCAAAAACAAAGGTGAACGTAGTTGTACCGACCGGACAACCCTTGAGAGATGTGCTTGACAAAACTGCGCGCCGCTCACCCTTGGTGTTGGTAAACTCAGATGGTAGGCCATGGACAGCAGACGGGTTTCGTTCTTCATGGCGTAAGGCGTGCCTCCGCGCTGGCATTGCTGGCAAAACTTTTCATGACCTTCGCGGCACAGCTGTAACCCGATTGGCATTGGCCGGAGCCACAGAATCAGAAATCGCAGTAGTTACCGGACACACGCTTTCTTTCACGCGATCCATGCTTGACGCATACACTGAACGCAATCCGCAACTTGGCGAAAACGCTATTAGAAAGCTCGAAAGGAGAACAAAGTTTCCCAACTGACCTCCCAACTGGTCGGTGATGGTCTACACCAAACCAGGGGAAAAGGCTTTGAGAACAAGTGGCTGGGGAACCTGGATTCGAACCAGGACTAACGGAGTCAGAGTCCGTGGGTCTACCGTTAACCTATTCCCCAGTGCTCATAGCCGGGCAGGCGATGTGACAGGTGGCTTAGCCAATTCGGCTTGCCGGTGTCAAGACCGGCAATGCGGGAGCGCGGTCTAAATGGCTCTAATTGCGCAGTTTCTGTAACAGCGAGCCAAGCCCGGTGTCTTTCCGCAACGACGCTGCCGCGGTGGCTGCCGCCGGGGCTTCCGCTGCGGGTGGCTGCGCCGGTGCCGCAGTTGCTTCGGGTTGCGCCGCTCCTGGCTGTCCAATCGACATGCCGGAAACATCAAGCGGTTTTTTCAGCAGGGACGAGCTCGCGCCGGCCACGGCCGCCTGTGGCGCCGCGGCGGCTGCTGCTGCCGGGGCCGGGGTTGCTGCAGGTGCTGGCGCAGGTGGCGGGGCAGCGGCTGCCTGAGCAGCAGGCTGCGACGCTGCCGTCGGTGCCGGCGCGTCAGCGGGTGCACTTGCAGCATCGGTTTCGCCAAACTGGCCGGTCTCCGGGTTGAAGTCAGCGGCTTCCGGTGCAGAATCCTCATAGCCGACATCGTAAGACTGCATGCGCCAACGCGCCACGATGGCTTCCAGGAAGCCTTCATCCGGCACATCGATGCTCCAGTTGCGGGTGAACGATGCGGTGGAACTCTTCGGCAGCGCATGGCGCGGCAGCAAATCGAACTTGATGCGGGTCGGCAGTGACACACCTTCACCAAAGGTGACGGCTTCGCCGGTCCCCATTGTCGGCATGAACTCCATCAGCGAGGCGGCGGCATCGGAAATGCCGGCTTTCAGAATCTCCTGGTCGCGCTCGTTGGTCAGGCGCATGGAAAACACCGTGTTGCACTGCGACAGGATTGTCGGATCCAGCTCTGACGGGCGCTGTGTGATGATGGCCAGCGACACGCCATACTTGCGGCCCTCTTTGGCAATGCGCGAGATGGCGCGTTTTGTCGGCTCAAAACCGCTGGTCTTGTCAGACGGCACATACCTGTGGGCTTCTTCGCACACAAAGGTAATCGGCACGCGGCCCTGGCTCCATAGGCCAAAGTCAAACGCCATGCGCGCGAGCACCGAAACGCAGACATTGATCACTTCTGACGGCAGCCCGCCGAGCTCAAGCACGGTGATCGGCTTGTCGTTCACCGGAATCCGGAAGATGCGGCCGACCACCTCAGCCATGTTGTCGGAAATGGTCATATGGCCGAACATGAACGCATAGCGTGGATCGCGGGTCATGGTTTCAAGGCGTGCCTTGAGCCGCTTGAACGGGGCCAGTTCGCCTTTCAGGTCGAGCTTTCCGAGATGCTCCTCGATCAGGCTCATCAGATCCGACGACCGGTACGGCACCGGCGTGTCGACCCCCAGGTTGATGGTGTCGGCAGGGTCTTTCGAACGCAGGCTCGGCGTCGCCTTTTCACGCCGGGTGCTGGCCGCATAGCGGGTTTTCGCCAGCGGGATGAGCTCGCGCAGAATTTCGATGTCCTGTTCGCGGTTTGGCTGGTTGCCGATCAGGATTTCAACGACTTCCTCGAAATTCAGAAGCCAGAACGGCAGCGACATGTTCGCCGGTTGAATAACTTCCGCGTACTCCTTGAAAGAAGACGCATATTCGCGGTGAACATCGAGCAGAAGAATGTGCGCTTTCGGGTTCTTTTCCAGGATACGGCGCAAGATCAACGCAACCGAGCACGACTTACCGGTGCCGGTGGTGCCCAGCACCGCGAAGTGCTTGCCGAGCAGTTCATCGATCTTCACCATGGCAGGAATGGTTATGTCCTGCTGGATGTGGCCGATCCGAATCGAGGTGTCCTCGTCGCTGGCATAGGCCATAGACAGTTCGTTCTGCGACGCGCGCGAGACAATGTCGCCGAGACCGGGATAGGACGACACGCCACGCCGGAAGGCCTTGGGGTTGCCGTTGTCGTCCTTCGGCAGTTCGCCGATGAACTCGACCTCCACGATGCGCATTTCCTGTTCGGGATTTTCGAGCGACGGTGTGGGAGAACTCAACGCCGACACCAGCGCCAGCGTGACAGTCGCATCGGTATCCACTTTCAACAGGGTGCCGATTTCCGGCGAACCGTCATTGCCGGCTGAAAACGCGTCATCGGCATCGAGCAGGATGATCGCGTGCGCACCTGTAACGGCCACAATGCGGCCAATGCGCTCACTGGCCATATTCATGGGTCCGCGCGAAGATGTAGCAGCAATGGGTTGCGTGGTCATTTGGTGTGCCTTCTAATGAGCCGGCTGTTCCGGCAAACTTGTTTCAGCCTGCGCTGTGTTCTGTTTTGCGGCAGCAGTATTTGTCCCGCTGTGAGTTGTATCGAAAGTGCCTATCGGAATGGTAAAGCGGGCACACGTGCCGGCATTCTGCTTGCTTTCCAGAGTGAATTTGCCGCCGTGCGACTTCACAAGTGCAGCAGAGATCGGCAGGCCCAGCCCGGTTCCCTCGTTGCTGCCGCTGCGGCCGTTGCGCACCTGGCCAAACGGCTGCGTGGCCATCTGAAGCTCTTCCTGGCTCATGCCGCGGCCCGTGTCGGTAACCGAAAACACGACAAATCCGTAGTCGTCCTCAACCACGTCGATGGCCACCGTGCCATTTTCTTCAGTGAACTTGACGGCATTGCTCATCAGGTTCAGCAGCACCTGCTTGAGCCGCAGGGGATCGGCCTTGATGGGTGGCAGGTTGTCGGTAATGTTGCAGTTGACCGTGACGCCCTGAGAAGCCGCGCGCATTTCGACAAAGTGGACACAGCTTTCCACCATCGGTTTGACTTCCAGCGTCTGCAGGTCGACGGTCAGGGCGCCGGCCTGTATCTTGGAAACGTCGAGAATTTCATTGATCAACTGCAACAGGTGCTGCGCCGCCTCGTTGATATAGGTGGCGTATTGATCGGTTTGCGCGTCGGGCAGATCCTTGTGCGACTGCATCATGTCCGAAAACCCGATGATGGCGTTCAGCGGGGTGCGCAATTCATGGCTCATGGATGCGATGAATTCAGACTTCGCCTTGGAAGCAAGCTCCGCTTCGACACGGGCCGTGTTCACAGCCAGCGCCGAGCGCTCCTGCGTAACCGACATCCGGATCTGTTCGGAGAAATCTCCGATCAGCGATCCGGCTGAAAACCAGCTTTTTCCATAGCTATTCATTCGACTATCCCTTGCGAGGCTAAACATACCTATCAAGGTCTAACCATGCGTTAATGAAATAGGGCTCAATCTAACTAGGGCTGAAATAGATCTGGCCTTTGAACCCGAGGCACGGACGTCTGCCCGGTGGCCAACAACGCCCGGCCGGGCGGAAAGCATTTTCTTTCAACTTTTCAACGGCATTTGACTGTTTTTCAGCAAACCGAATTGTACGGAGGCAACCGGTTCCGGCCCTGGCGAAATTCCAGCTCGCTTTACCTTGCCGGCAAAACTGCTACACTGAACGTAACGAAACGTATTGAGGCAGGTTGCCTTTATGGTTGCCCCCTGGAAAAGCTGAGCATGCTGGGGCCAGGCGCGGGCGACGGGTGACCTGACAGGGTGTTGATTTGGGCGCTGAGGGCAAAACCGGCGCGAAACCGGCCAAAACGCGCCGGCGCCATGGGTGGCATCTGCGCCGCCCGCCGCGCCGTCGTGACGAGGCGGTCGAGCCGGACAGACAACACAAGTCCGGGGCTTCCCCGCCTGGAAAGCAATCCGCCAGATTCCGCAAGATTCCCGGAGAGACCATCTACGGCGCGCTTGACCTGGGCACCAACAACTGCCGTTTGCTGCTGGCGCGGCCGGCAGATACCGGGTTTGAGGTGGTTGACGCGTTTTCCCGTATCGTCCGGCTGGGAGAGGGCGTGTCGCAATGCGGCGAGATATCCGAAGACGCTATAGAGCGCACCATGAAGGCGCTCCGGGTGTGTTCCAACAAGCTGAAATGGTGGGACGTGAAGCGTTTCCGCCTGATCGCCACCGAAGCCTGCCGCACCGCCTGCAACGGCGAAAACTTCATCGAGAAGGCCCGGTCCGAGATCGGGCTTGGGCTGGAGGTGATCGACCGGGAGACCGAGGCAAGTCTGGCCGCGGCCGGAGCGTCTCCCCTGATTTGCGGCAAGGCACAGTCGGTGGTCGTGTTCGACATCGGTGGCGGCTCCACGGAAATTCTGTGGCTCAACATTTCTGGCGGACGCTACAGGATCGATGACTGGACATCGATTCCGGCAGGCGTCGTCACTGTCGCAGAAAAGTTTGGCGGCAAGCATGTCAGTTCTGAGAGTTTCGCGGCCATGCGTGCCCATGTGGCAGACCTTGCCGGGCCATTCGCAGACCGGCTGCGCAACGGTTCGTCCAGCAATCCGGTGCCCGATCACCTGTTGGGAACATCGGGAACTGTCACCACCGTGTGCGGCATCCATATGAACCTTCGCCGCTATGATCGCGCCCGCGTTGACGGCGCATGGATCATGGGAGATGAAGTCAGCGCTGTAACCAATGAACTCCTGGCCATGACCTATGAGCAGCGCGCTTCATCGCCGTGCGTCGGGCCGGAACGGGCCGATCTCGTGCTTGCGGGCTGTGCCATACTGGAGGAAATCCGCAATCTGTGGCCGGCAGACCGTATCCGAGTAGCTGACCGCGGGCTCCGTGAAGGCATTTTGACTTCACTCATGAACGAGGATGGAAACTATGCCAGGCCCACGTAGACCTATCGGCAAGAAACCCCGTTCGTCAGCGACCTCGGGCCGCAATCCGACCAAGACCGCGCAAAGGGTCAAGACCGCACGCGGACGCAGGCTGTCTTCCACCCGTTGGCTCGAACGCCAGTTGAACGACCCGTATGTGTCGCGCGCCAAGCTGGAAGGCTACCGGTCGCGATCAGCTTTCAAGCTTGCCGAGATCGACGACGAGTTCCGGTTCCTGAAACCCGGCGGCCGGGTGGTGGATCTCGGCGCGGCACCGGGCGGCTGGTCGCAGATAGCTGCGCGCCGGACACATGCCGATTCCGGTGAAGGCAGGGTGGTCGCCATCGACATGCACGGCGTGGAGCCGATCGCCGGTGTCACCATCTTCAAACAGGACTTTCTGGAAGACGGCGCCGCGGACGCCCTGATTGAGGCGCTCGGCGGCGACAAGGCCGATGCGGTCGTGTCCGACATGGCGGCCCATGCCACCGGTCACCGGCAGACAGACCATTTCAAGATCATGGCGTTGGCTGACGCCGGACTGGTGTTTGCCCGCCAGGTCTTGAAGCCCGGCGGCACCTATGTGTGCAAGGTGCTGCGTGGTGGTGCGGAAACCGATTTGCTGGCCACGCTGAAGCGTGAGTTCAGAAACGTCCGCCATTTCAAACCGCAGTCGAGCCGGGAAGATTCCGCCGAATTGTTCCTGGTGGCCACGGGGTATCGCGGCGCATCCGCATGATCCGTTTGTCGGCCCGCTCCGGGATCAGGCATCTGTCGATCAGGCCCTGAAACCGGCATCTGCCAACATGCCACACCCGGTGTGGAAAACTGCCGCTTGCCGCGCCCTTCAACACGGTGTTACAGACAGTCGTCAATCTGGTTGCGAGTCGTGTCTGGGGCCAAGCCAAACACGGTGCGACCTTCCTTAGATCAACATGGCTTCTAACCAAGTCATAAAGTTGCTCTAACACTTTAAAAGTGCGAAAGGATTGGCAATGGCCGCCAAACTGCGTTCCGACTCGATCCCCGAATATCTGACATTTGACGATGTGCTGCTGAAACCTGCCGCTTCTGCCGTGTTGCCGGGCGACGTGCAGACGCGCACCAAGCTTACCCGCGACATCGAATTGTCGCTGCCGATCCTGTCGGCGGCAATGGATACGGTGACCGAAGGCCGCCTGGCGATTGCCATGGCACAGGCCGGTGGTCTTGGGGTTGTCCATCGCAATATGGACCCTGAACTGCAGGCCAACGAGGTCCGCCAGGTCAAGAAGTTTGAAAGCGGCATGGTCGTCAACCCGATCACCATCGGCCCCGAGGCCACGCTCGGCGACCTGCGCGAACTAAAGGCCCAGCACAGGATTTCCGGCATTCCGGTGGTCGACGACAACGGCAAGCTGGTCGGCATCATCACCAATCGTGACGTCCGCTTTGAAGACGATCTCAACCGCAAGATTGCAGACCTGATGACCCGCGACCTGGTCACAGTGCGCGAAGGTATCGACAAGGACGAGGCGCGCAAGCTGCTGCACAAGCACCGCATTGAAAAACTGATCGTGGTCGATGAGGACTTTCACTGTACCGGGCTGATCACCGTCACGGACATGGACAAGGCGGCGTTGAACCCCAATGCGGTCAAGGACGAGCAGGGCCGCCTGCGGGTGGCGGCGGCAACCGGAACCGGTGAAGGCAATTACGCCCGGGCTGAAATGCTGGTCGATGCGGAGGTCGATCTCGTTGTGGTTGACACCGCACATGGCCATTCGCAGTACGTGCTGGACCAGGTGCGGCGCATCAAGAAACTGTCCAACAAGGTCCAGGTCATCGCCGGCAATGTCGCCACCGCTGATGCAACCCGGGCCCTGATTGATGCCGGTGCCGACGCTGTCAAGGTCGGCATCGGGCCCGGCTCGATCTGCACCACACGCGTCGTCGCCGGTGTCGGCGTGCCGCAGCTCACCGCCATCATGGACTGCGCCGAAGGGGCGAAGGAAACCGGCGTTCCGGTGATCGCCGACGGTGGCATCAAGTTCTCCGGCGATCTTGCCAAGGCGCTTGCGGCCGGCGCGTCGTGCGCCATGATCGGCAACCTGCTGGCGGGCACGGACGAAAGCCCCGGTGAAGTCTACCTGTACCAGGGCAGGTCCTATAAGTCATACCGCGGCATGGGCTCGGTCGGCGCCATGGCGCGCGGGTCCGCCGACCGTTACTTCCAGCAGGAAGTCAAGGACCAGCTCAAATTGGTGCCCGAAGGCATTGAGGGCCAGGTGCCGTACAAGGGCCCGGTAGGTGCCGTGCTGCACCAGCTGGCCGGCGGCCTGCGCGCGGCGATGGGATATACCGGGTCCGCGAGCATCGAGGACCTGCAGTCGCGGGCCGAGTTCCTGCGGATTTCCGGGGCGGGGCTTCGCGAAAGCCATGTTCACGACGTGCAGATCACGCGGGAATCGCCGAATTACCAGCGTCAGGGCTGAAGTGTGGCCAGCCATCCGCAATTGCTGGTGCTGGCGGCATGCGCGCAAGCTTTGCTGACCATTGTCGTTCTGCTGGTGCTCGGTGCCCGGCGCCGCACCGCCTACAAGGCAGGCAAAGTTGGACGCGAGGCCATGCTCGATGACCGGGTGTGGCCATCCCACGTGATGAAGGCCAGCAACAATTACAAGAATCAGTTCGAAATGCCGGTTCTGTTTTTCGCCGCCGTGGCAACCGCACTTGCCATGCAGGCTGCCACCGTGATGCTGGTCTGGCTGGCCTGGGGGTTCGTCGCGGCGCGTATCGTGCATTCTGTCTGTCATTGTGGATCGAACCGGCTGCCGGTGCGGTTTACCAGTTTTTTTGCCAGCGTCATTGCCGTCGCCATCATGTGGATCATGCTGGCGTCACATGCTCTTTCAACGGGAACCAGCTGATGCATCTGTCTGGCAGGCTTGCCGCCGCTATCGAGGTAATTGCAGACGTGACCGACAGGCATCGCCCGGTCAATGCGGCGCTGTCCGATTGGGGCAGGGCGCATCGATTTGCCGGCTCCGGCGATCGTGCGGCCATCGGCAATATCGTCTACGACACCATTCGCCAGCGCTCGGTGCTGGCATCGATCATGGGATCGGACGCGCCACGGGCACTGGTCTTGGCCTGCGCTGTCCGGCTCATGAACATCACAGTGACCGACCTGGCTGAACTGTGTGTGTCGAAACATGGTCCGGGAGAATTGACCGAGGAAGAAACCGCAGCGTTGTCGCGCGACGCTGCGACCGACGCTGAGTCTCACATCCGGGCCAATGTCCCCGAATGGCTGATGCCATCGTTTGTCAGGGCATTTGGCGACGATGCGGTGCGCCAGGGCCAGGCCCTCAGCGTGCGCGCGCCGGTGGACATCCGGGCCAACTCACTGAAAACGACACGGGAGAAACTGCTCAACCAGTTGTCCAAGTTCAACGCGCTGGAAGCGCCACTTGCGCCTGATGGAATTCGCATAGAGGTGCCGGACGGGCTCAAGCGCACACCGAACTTGGAAGCCGAACCGGCCTTCCAGCGTGGCGCCTTTGAGATTCAGGACGCTGCATCGCAAGTCGCAGCGCATCTGTGTGCTGTGCAGGCGGGCCATCAGGTCGCAGACATCTGTGCAGGTGCCGGCGGCAAGACGCTGGCGCTGGCAGCAGCCATGGGCAACAAGGGCCAGATACATGCCTGGGATGCCGATCGCAACCGGCTGAAACCGATCATCGCGCGTCTGAACCGGGCAGGGGCGCATAACGTCCAGGTCATTCCGGCTGACGAGCCGGAAAGGCTGGATGAACTGACGGGTCGCATGGACCGGGTGCTGGTTGATGCGCCATGTTCCGGGTCCGGCTCCTGGCGGCGCAAGCCCGATGCAAAGTGGCGGCTGACGCGGGAAAGTCTTGCCAATCGTGGTGATGATCAGCGCGCTGTTCTGGCCCGGGCGGCACCGCTGGTCAAACCGGGCGGCCGGCTGGTCTATGTGACATGTTCCTTGTTGCCGGAAGAGAACATCGACCAGATCGAGGCGTTTCTTGCGTCCAATCCCGATTTCTCCATCATCCCTCATGCCGACGTATGGTCGCAATGCCTTCCCGGCGATGCGCCGGCATCATCGGACGGCAGTACGGACACTCTTCTGCTGTCGCCTGCAGATCATGAGGTGGACGGCTTCTTCATTGCCGTGATGCAGCGGCAGGGCTAGCCAATCTGCCCTGTGGTGTGTTGCGGAATTGCCACACTTTGGAGCTCTTTGCGCCAGCTACTTGGCAACTGCGCTGCGTCTGTGGCATAAGCCCGTATCTCGATTTTTGGAGTAAAGCACATGCATTTCAATCGCCAATACGCGATGCTGATGGCTGCGACGGGCAATGCGCCTGCCGCATGTGCTGCTCTTGTGCCTGGAACTGCCTCCGCAGTTTTCTGAGGCGATGCGCGGCGCCAGCCGGCATTTCTGATCATTCACGACAAAACCTGATTGTCCCGACCGGTCGGGCCTGAGAAGCCGCGCGCTTGCCTGCGCGCTTCGGGCCACGGCCGACTGGACACTTTCAATGAACTGGAGTTGACGCAGCATGGATATCCGTGATGCCAACGAAATTATTGCCTGCCTGCCCAAGGAGCGGACTGTTTATCGTTACTGCAACGACGAATATGCTGCTCAGTTGCTGGCACCGAAACTGGGCGCCAATGGGCTGCCGGTCCGCGAAATCCGGGCCAGCCGCTGGGGGCGCCTGCTTGATCGCAAGCCTGTTGCTGCCGTGCTGAAGCACTGCGGCGCGGCTGTCCTTTGTGACCATCACTTGCTGGCCATGCCACGCGAGAACGACCGGTCGTATGTCCTCACACTCGGTTTGTGGGGATGGCGGCGAGGGGATCGCGGCTACTATCAGACTTCGCGCTCGGGGGTGAACCTGGTGCTGCAAGTGAACTTTGACCGCGGCCACGACAGAACCTATCAGCGCATGGTGCGACCTGTCTCGAAGGCGGACCTGAACCAGTCGTCGCATCCGATCTGCAAACGCGGCCGCACGACGATGGCATGGGTACGCCTGGACATTGATCTTGCCAGCGGGCAGGCGCTGATTGAGGAAGTGCAGACCGATTGGCTGCGTGGCGCCGGATGGGCTCGTTCTTCAGCCATCCGCGCAATCAAAGAGGGCCGTCCGGACGCTGTCATCTGGAAGGTCGGTGCCGCAAAAAGGTTGAAGCCCTATTGCGACTATGTTCTTGACCGTCACGCCCATGACTGGGCGGAGGTGGCGCTGTCTGCCGCAATCGAGTTTCTCGTCAGGGAAATCGGTATTTCGCAGATCTGGTATCATGACAGCGAAACCGGTGCGCGCCTGAAAAAGATAGAGTGGTCGAAACCACCACGCTCCATATACACCAGTCTGCCACGCAGCTTCTGCCTTGAGAAAACCTCACTGGCACCGGATTTTGTCGTGTCAACCGCACCCAAGGTGCTGGCGCGCCGCATGAAGCGGGGCCAGGAAAGGTTCTGGCGCATGGATGCAACCCGCAAACTCAATTGAGTTTGCGGGGCGGGTTGCGTTCAACTCACATGTGATCCACGCATCTGCATGATGGCCTTGCGAACCTGCATCCAGGCTTCGGCATGCTGATGCTCGCCGGAATTGCGCAGTTCGTTTGCCTTCCGCGCCGCGTGCGCTTCTGCCTTCTCGCCATACGCATCAATCAGAGCGCGGGCGTGTTCGGCGGTTTGTATTGCGTTCATAAACAGCGTCTCCTCTCAACTGAGCAAACGCCCCACCAGCCGTAATGGCCCATGATACCACAAAAAGCGCTGGAACTGTGAATAGCCCGCGGTGTGACAGCCTGTTTATCTTGCGGACTCGTCGGCTTTTCTGTATCCGCTCGCTATGACAGACCGTCTCCTCATCATCGACTTCGGTTCGCAGGTCACCCAGCTCATCGCGCGGCGCCTGCGCGAGCTGAGCGTGTATTGCGAAATCCACCCATTCCAGAACGTAACCGACGCTTTCCTGACAGAGTTTGCACCCAGGGCGGTGATCCTGTCCGGCGGACCGGCATCGGTATTTGACGACGGCGCGCCGATGCCGCCGCCTTCGGTGTTTGAGTTGGGCATTCCGGTTCTTGGCATCTGTTATGGCCAGCAGGCGATGATGCATTGTCTGGGTGGACTGGTCGAGCGCGGTGAAGGCACGGCGGAGTTCGGCCGCGCCTATGTGACGCCGGCGGACGGGAAACTCGCATTGCTGGACGGATGGTTTGAAGCCGGTGACGAACAGGTCTGGATGAGCCATGGTGATCATGTCTCCAGGCTGGCACCGGGTTTTGAGGTATTCGGCACATCGCCCAACGCGCCCTTCGCCATCACCGCCGACGCTTCACGCAACTTCTTCGCCGTGCAGTTTCATCCCGAAGTTCACCACACCCCGCACGGTGCAAAGCTGTACGAGAACTTCGTCAGGCTGGCCGGGTTTGCCGGTGACTGGACGATGGAGGCCTACAAGGATCAGGCCATTGCGGCCATCCGCGAGCAGGTCGGGTCCGGCCGGGTCATTTGCGGCCTGTCGGGAGGTGTCGATTCATCGGTTGCCGCTGTGCTCATCCATCAGGCCATCGGCGATCAGCTGACCTGTATCCTGGTGGACCATGGCCTGATGCGCAAAGACGAGGCCCAGCAGGTCGTCACCATGTTCCGCGAGAACTACAACATTCCGCTGGTGCTGGTGAATGCCGCTGACACCTTTTTGGACGCGCTTGAGGGCGAGGCCGATCCCGAGAAGAAGCGCAAGACCATCGGGCGTCTGTTCATCGACGAGTTCGAGCGCGAAGCGAAGAAAATCGGCGGCGCGGAATTTCTTGCACAGGGCACGTTGTATCCGGACGTCATCGAGAGCGTGTCGTTCTCCGGTGGCCCGTCCGTCACCATCAAGTCACATCATAATGTCGGCGGGCTGCCTGAGCGGATGAACATGCAACTGGTCGAACCGTTGCGTGAATTGTTCAAGGACGAAGTGAGGGCGCTTGGGCACGAGTTGGGGCTGCCGGACAGTTTCATCGGCCGGCACCCGTTTCCCGGACCTGGACTTGCCATCCGCTGTCCCGGCGGCGTCACCCGCGACAAGGTCAGGATTCTGCAGGAAGCCGACGCCATCTATCTCGATGAGATTCGAAAGGCCGGCCTATACGATGACATATGGCAGGCATTTGCGGTGCTGCTGCCGGTCCAGACCGTTGGCGTCATGGGCGACGGGCGAACCTACGAGTTCGTCTGCGCATTGCGCGCCGTCACCTCCGTCGACGGTATGACGGCGGACTTCTTTCCCTACGACATGGAGTTCCTCGGCGGCGTGGCAACCCGCATCATCAACGAGGTGCGAGGCATCAACCGGGTTGTCTACGACATCACTTCAAAGCCGCCCGGGACCATCGAGTGGGAGTAGTGAGAACTGTTGTCTGCTGGGGTCGAAGCAGCGCTTGATCCAGTGCCACCGATGTCCGGCATTGATACTGGAAACTTCGAAAAAAAGATGTAAGAGTACGGACGGTTTCTGTACGATCCTATTTTTCTTTTCCAGCGACAATGAGGGACAGTTGAACGCAAAAGCCGCCATCCCACAGCGACCGCGCAGTCAGGAAAACCTCGACACAAGAGTGGTCCTTATCCCGAGCGCCCACAAATACCTGACCGCGGTGATTGCCATCGTCATGCTGGCGGTAATCACCTGGAGCGTGGTTGGAACCATTCCGAGCAAGGTGACCGGAAACGGCATCATTCTGCGGTCTTCACAGCAGCAGTATGTGGTTCAGGCGGCAACCAGAGGCCGCATCGGCAAGATACTGGTCAGCACCGCGGACACGGTGGAATCCGGAACCGTGCTGGCGGAGATTTCCCAGCCCGAGATTGATTTTCATATCAAGCTCACACAGCAGACGCTTGATCACATGAAGACAGACCTGGAGGAGCGGAACAAGCTCAAGCAGGAGGCGTTTGAGGCCCGTCATGCGGCATCGACGGAATTGATGAACTCAATTAGCGCTGCTCTGGAAAAAGCCCGTGCCGAGCAGCAGGCCATCGGCAAACTGATTGCCGAGGATACCGGTGTTGCCGGTGGCAAGGAAGCCAATATTGCGCGCAGTGATGCCATTTCGTCCCATATCACCGACCTGGAACTCAAGCTGTCCCAGGTCAAGATCGAGCAGCAGGCATACAAGGTCAACTTGGCTGTGGAACTGGAGCAGGCTCGCGATGAGTACCGCAAGCGCGAGGTCGAACTGATTGAGCAGAAGAGCCGGCGTGAGCAGGACCGCTATGTTCGCGCACCGGTGTCCGGCGTGATCGAGGAAATTCGAGTTGGCACCGGGCAGGTGGTCGACAACAACGACGTTATCCTGACCATTGCGGAGGCAAAGAAGGGTAGTGAGGTCCTGGCGTTTCTCGACATCACGGATGGCCCCTTGGTCGAGAAGGGAATGGACGCACACCTGATACCGACGACGGTTGAAAAGGCGGAGTTCGGCAGCATGCGCGGCACCGCTATTTCAATCTCCGAAGCCCCGGTGTCAAAAGCGCAGATAAACGCCTTGTTGCGGAATGAGCAGTTGTCCGAACTGTTTTCAAGGGATTACACGCCATACCTGGCACACATCAGTCTGCAGGAAAGCGACACCAATCCCAGTGGATTTGAGTGGTGGACCGGTACTCGGCCGCCGTTTCAGATACACGTCGGCACCCTTGCGCAGGTCGAGATTGTGGTGCGTGAACAAAGACCCATAACCATTCTGATCCCTGCGCTGACATCGGCGTTCGAGCAGTGAGTGGATTGTTCTCCAGAGTAACTGACTTGTTTGGGTCCCGTACGCGGGTCCGCACACCCACGGTATTGCAGATGGAGGCGGCAGAATGCGGTGCGGCCGCCATCACCATGGTGCTCGGCGGATTTGGCCGGTTTGTTCCGCTGGAGGAAATGCGCGAGGAATGTGGCGTATCGAGAGATGGAAGCAAGGCCAGCAACCTGTTGAAGGCGGCGCGCCGTTACGGCACCGAGGGCGGCGGCGCCGGGGCGATCGACAACGCCTACTGCGCTGGCGTCACGGTGCTGGGCCCAGACGATGCGCTGGTGGTGGACGGC